>NZ_JALIGE010000069.1:0-295065 GCF_024764835.1 Scandinavium hiltneri
GCAGTGGCAATGGTTTTATAATCACGAACGACCAAATATGGCATTAAATGGCTTCACGCCGATGCAGCATATTCAACGCATGACCTGATTCTATTTATCACCTCCGTTAAAAATGGGGGGATTACCCCATCACGACACACGATGTTGTCAGCCATCGCAAATGCAGGAAAAGTCAGGCATGCGGTTGCAGTCAAAGCCAGTATCAATCGTTTCATTTAAATCGGGTCCCAAAGAAAAACAATCGGACGCCCATAATCCCAATAGAAGGCCGCAAGACATTTCAACCGTTATGCGTACCAAGATTGCCATCAGCGACCAGGCCAACGATGCCCATAAAACCCCGGATTCCATCTGATTCTATCTTGGTGCGCATAATGTATATTATGTTAAATTACATCTAAAGGACTCTTGCTCGATAAGTCTTCGCAGTCAGCCATTCTTCTTGCATTGTTAATGGGCCACCCTGTTACGTGACCTTCGGCTATTATCCCAAACGCGATAAACGCGATGTCATCTCATCAAGGTGGCTACGCAACGCCACAAGGCATGGACCAAAATTGGCGGAAAAGCGACGGCTCTCACTGGCCAGAGCGAAAAAGTCTTCAGCCAGCGCCAGAGCTTCTTGCCAGATTTCCCCGCTAATCACTTCAGATAGCGTCACCGGTCGTAATGTATTCACTCTTTCGCCACCTGATTTCGGGGCAAAACCCATTGGCAGAATATCGTAGGCTGGTGCAAGCCGGTATGGACGACCATGGCCGCTGATGAACGACAAGTTTCCATGGTGCATATCAGTATTGCCAATCAGCATCCCAAACGCCCAAAGCCGCGCCGTGCCAATGGCGGCATCAGAATGAACACACCCCTGCTTTACCAGTTCATTAACCAGAACAGGCCAGGAGTCATTATTTGTTGTTTTAGAACATTGAATTACATAACCAAAGAGTTTGAATTTTCATTGATATCATAAAGTTAATAATAGTTTTCAGTATATTGAATCGTGTCGTTCTTTTTGATGTTTGCATCAATTAAGTCGTATTTCGTAGTATCTCGCCTGTGGGTGCCAGCCGGGTTAGCTATTTATGTTGTTACCCTTTACGTTACCGCACCTCTATTAGATGCATTTTTATGCACCTGACATAATAACCCGGATGTTAAATCTACTGATATTTAAGGACGCATTATGAAGTTTAAAAACATTGCCTACACCACATTAACTGCTGCGTTATTCGCCGCGGGTGCAGCCCATGCTGGAGCGATAACCGTAGAAGGTGGCGCCGTCGATTTTACTGGCGAGGTTGTTGACCCGGCATGTACCGCCGTCGCCAGCACCCCTACTGTCATGCTGGATCCTGTGTCAAGCACGCTGCTGCAAGACCCAGGCCAGCCTGCCGGCCAGCAAAAAATCTTCAGCATCACTCTGCAGAATTGCAGCACGGGCGTACTCAACAATGTCGGTATCACCTTTAATGGTGATACCGACGGCACTCTGCCTGACGCACTGAAGAACACCGCCGGCGCGGGGGCCGCAACCCACGTTGCGCTGCAATTGTACGGCCCGGATGGCCAGACTTTGGCGCTGGGCAGCGACTCCTCAACTATTAGCGTACAGGACGCTGGCGACACGACCATTCCGTTCAAAGTTGACTATATCGCGACGGATGCAGCGGCAACGGCCGGTAGCGTGGCGGCGACAGCGACATTTAACATCAATTACTCCTGATTGATTGCATACCTCCGTGCGTGCACGGAGGCTGCTGTTGGCTCTGCTAACGGAAGGGCTGGAGTCAGGTAACAGGTATAAAAGGGAACACAGTTATGAAGAAAAGAAACACCATAAATCACCGCAACGCGATAACCGCTCTGTGTAGCGCCGGGCTGTTGTCAATGGCGATGGCTGGCACCGCCAGTGCCAGCACCGGGGGGATTGCGCTGGGAGCAACACGGATTATTTATCCACAGGGTGCAAAAGAAGCCTCGCTGTCACTGAGCAACACCTCCACCGGGAATGTCTATCTGATTCAGTCGTGGATAACCAATGTTGACGGCAGCAAATCAGCCGATTTTGTGCTGACGCCCCCCCTGTTCACCATGAAACCGAAAAAAGAGAATACGCTGCGGATCATGTACAACGGCCCGGCACTGCCTAGCGATCGGGAAAGCGTGTTCTACCTGAACAGCAAAGCGATTCCTTCTGTCGATAAAAATAGCCTGAAAGGCAATACCTTGCAGATTGCCACCCAGAGCGTCATCAAATTATTTGTACGCCCGAAGCATCTCTCGTCGAACTCCGTTGAAGCGCCAAAACATCTGACTTGTCGGGTCGAGGGTGGCCGCGTGACGGTTAAAAATGCGTCCCCTTACTTTGTTACCCTGGTCCAGTTCACCGTGGGCGGTCAAAAATTACCAAATTCCATGGTCTCGCCATTGGGTTCACTGACGGTTGACGTTCCCGGCCATAAAAACGGCGCGGTGAGTTTTCAGACGGTCAATGACTACGGCGCCAATACCGCCACGCAGTCTTGCGGCGCGTGAGGCCCGACAATCTAACTAAAAAGGAATGCTAAAGCGTCGGCAGAGCGCCGGCCACAGGTGTGCAGGAAGGAAAGGGATACTATGCCAGTGCAAAATAAATCTTATAAAATAGCGCCTCTGGCTGTTGCGATTGCGATGGCATCTGCGAATGGATATGCCGATGAATACTTTAATCCGGCATTTTTATCTGATGATCCTTCTGCGGTCGCCGATCTTTCTCGTTTTGAAGGCGGTACCCAGGCACCCGGCACTTACCGCGTTGATATTTATCTCAACGATACGTTTCAGTCGCGAAAGGATATTCAATTCCAGGCGGCTAACGCCCTTCCCTCTGCGGGAGCCGATGAGACCGGCCTGACCCCGTGCCTGACTCCGGCTCAGTTAAGCGCCATGGGTGTTAACATCGAGGGAAAACCCGCGCTCGCCGATGCTGACCCGGATAAATGTCTGGATATTGCTACCGCCATTGAAGGGGCAACCACCCAATTTAACTTTGAGCAGTTACGACTGGATATCAGCATTCCGCAGGCGATGATGAACAATTCTGCCCGTGGCTATATCCCGCCCTCACAGTGGGATGAGGGTATCAACGCCCTGATGTTGAACTACAATTTTAGTGGTTCGAATAACGATGATAAACAAAGCGGCGCCAGCAATAACTATTTTTTGGGTTTGCACAGCGGCCTGAATCTCGGCCCGTGGCGCCTGCGTGATTATTCGACCTGGAACTACAGTAGCAGTAGTCATAGCAGTAACAGCGACTGGCAACATATCAATACCTGGATTGAGCGGGCGATCATTCCATTGCGCAGTGAACTGGTCATCGGTGACAGCACTACGCCGTCAGATGTCTTCGACAGCCTGGGTTTTCGTGGTGTGCAATTGGCATCCGATGACAATATGCTGCCAGATAGTCTGCGTGGCTTTGCCCCAACCATTCGCGGTATCGCGCGTACCCATGCGCAAGTCACCATTCGTCAGAATGGTTACACCATCTATCAAAGTTATGTCCCGCCCGGCGCGTTCGAAATCAATGACCTGTTTCCGACCTCATCCAGTGGTGACTTGATGGTCGAAATCAAAGAGACTGACGGCAGCGTTAACGTTTATTCCGTGCCTTATGCCTCTGTACCGGTACTGCAACGCGAAGGTCATATCAAATATGCCGTCACCGCGGGCAAGTATCGCAGTAATTCAGAACAGCAGGATGAGGTCAATTTTGCTCAGTCTACGCTGTTGTGGGGTTTGCCCGCCGGATTTACGGCCTATGGCGGCACGCAGGTCGCGAAAAATTACAATGCCTTTGCTCTCGGATTGGGCGTCAACATTGGTACCTTTGGCGCATTGTCGCTGGATGTGACCCAGGCTAACAGTATTCTGGCCGATGACAGCAAACACAGCGGCGCCTCGCTACGCTTTTTGTACGGTAAATCACTCAACAGCACCGGGACTAACTTTCAGCTGGTCGGCTATCGTTACTCGACAGAAGGGTTTTATACCCTTGAAGAGAGTACCCGTGAGCGCATGAATGGCTATGCCCGTAACCCACAAAGCGACGATCCTCAATCCCAGGTTGCCCCCAGTGACTATTACGATCTGCGCAATAACAAGCGCGACAAAATCCAGCTCAACATTTCACAACAACTTGGCAGCAATGGCTCGATCTACATCAACGGCAGTCGCCAGACCTACTGGCGAACGGGCGCTGTCAACACGCTGGTACAAACCGGATATAGCGGCAACCTGTACGGTGTTTCATGGACGCTCAACTACAGCTACAACAAAGTCCCTGGGCTTCGTGAGGCGGATAACCGCGTCGCGCTGGGTATTTCAATCCCTCTTGGCCAGTGGCTGACCCCGTCGGGTGACATTACGCGTCAACAACATAATGCCTATGCGACCTATAGCATCAGCAACGATACACGTGGACACACCACCCAGAATGCTGGTTTGAGCGGCACGCTGCTGGAAGACGACAATCTGAATTACAGCATTCAACAGGGTTATCAGAATCAGGGCGGCGGTGCCAGTGGTTCGATCAGCACCAATTATGATGGTTCCTGGGGAAGCGCCAATGCAGGCTATAACTACAGCGATAACGGTAACTATCAGCAGGTCAACTATGGGCTAAGCGGCTCCATTGTTGCGCACCTCAATGGCGTCACACTGTCACAGCCATTGGGTGAAACCAACGTCCTGATCGCAGCGCCTGGTGCCGATGATGTGAAAGTGGAAGGTAACGCCGGGTTGCGTACCGACTGGCGAGGCTATGCCGTTGTTCCTTATGCCACCACCTATCGCCGCAACCGTATGGCACTGGATACCACCACCCTGCCAGAAAACGTCGATCTGGACGATACCGTGGTCAACGTCGTGCCGACTCGTGGCGCGTTGGTTCGCGCCAGTTTTGACACCCATGTTGGCGCCCGCGCCCTGCTGAATCTGACCCATAACGGCAACGTGGTTCCTTTTGGCGCAATCGTCACCACAGAGCAAGGCAGTAACAGTATTGTCGGCGATGACGGACAAGTGTATCTGTCCGGTCTGGCGCAGAAAGGCACGCTGACGGTACGCTGGGGGGACGGTGATGCCCGCCAGTGTGTGGTGACATATCGTCTGCCAGACGATGCCACCCGTAATGCCATCAACAAATTAACCCGAGAGTGCCATTCATGAAATCGACATTTTTAAGCGCATCCCTGCTTATCAGTTTGCTGGCGGTGTCGGCAAATCTGAGGGCAGAAACCTATAACCTGCAAATGACTGGCACCATCCTTTCCCGAACCTGTGAGGTGGAAAATGAGACGCAAACGGTCGATATCGGCAAGTTTTCGGCGTCAGATTTTACGGCAGTTGATAGCGTCAGCGCGGAAAAAGAGTTTGATATCAGGCTTACTGGCTGTGACTCCTCTGTTAGCGGCGTGGTTATCCGCTTTTCGGGCACCGCTGATAACGACAATCCACGCCTGCTGGCACTTTCTGATGGCGACAATGTGGCCAAAGGGGTCGGCATAGAGATACTCGACAACAAGACACGGTTATTGATACCGATTAACCAGGATGGCGTTCCCGCCTATTCGCTGACACCTGGCGCGGAGAACACCCTGGCTTTCGCCCTGAGGTATAAATCGACGCAGGATGTCGTTGTCCCGGGTAATGCCGCGGCGGTGATGTATTTCGATTTGCAGTATCAATGAGGAGTTGCCAATGATACGCCCTGTTTTTCGCGGTATTACCGCACTCTCCCTGTTCGCCTTGTGGACAGCAAACCCTGTTGCACAGGCCGGAACAATTAATATTACCGGTTCGATTGACGGCAATACCTGTTTCGTCTCAGCGGATTCAACAGCTTTGCTGGTCAAATTTGGCTCGGTCAGCAGTCAACTCTTTGCCGATTCGGGTAACGGCGGTCGATATGAACCTTTCACCATCTCGCTGGAGAAATGCGGGGGGAGTGCAAACAATGTCACGGTCACATTTACGGGTAATGCTGACAGCAGTAACTCTGAATTACTGGCACTGACCGCCGATGCGGGTGTAGCAAAGGGGGTGGCGATTGCCATCTATGACAATAACAAAACGCTTATCCCGCTGGGTCAGCCTGGGGGGAGTACCGAACTCACGCCGAATCAGACCACTGTGACGATGACTTTTTATGCCCGCTACCTGGCGAACGGTGAGACGGTCACCGCTGGCCCGGCTAATTCATCTGCAACATTTATGCTGAATTATGCGTAATTTATTCTGCTCCCTGCTGATAACCCTCCTCGCCATTCCCTGTGCCCGGGCCGGGGTGGTGATTGGTGGCACGCGCGTGGTATATAGCGAAAAACAGAGCAGCGTCGCCCTGCCTTTGCGCAATAACAGTCAGACTACGTGGCTGATTAACAGCAAAGTTTCGACCGGCGGCAGTTGGCCCGGGAGCACGTTTTCGGCAAAAAAAGCCCCGTTTGTGATAACGCCTCCGCTTTTTGCCCTGAAAGCCGGGCGTGAAAGCACGCTACGAATAATCTATACCGGCGGCTCACTTGCCCGTGATCGCGAAAGCGTATTTACGCTCAGTATTGCGACGATCCCATCCGGGTCACCGCAAGATAACAGCGTGCAGGTTGCCATTCGTTCACAGTTAAAACTGTTTTACCGTCCTGTCGGTCTGCAAGGTTCCGCTCAAGACGCGAGTCAAAAACTACGCTGGACACGAGTGGGCAAGCAATTACGGGTGGAGAACCCCACGGCTTACTACGTGACGCTATTCAATTTGCATGTGAATGGTCGTGAAGTGCGTAATGCCGGGATGGTAGCGCCCTTCAGCCAGCGCAATATCGATGGATGCGCGCAGGCCGCGCAATGTCCGGTAAGCTGGCAAGGTATTAATGATTTTGGCCGGGTACTGCCCGAGCAGCGTATCGCTAACCCGGGTCGATAGTTCCGCCTTATAAAGGGCGCATTTTGGGGGAAATGTACGTCATAACGTCTGTTGGATTTTGGCTATCACTTGCTGAAAGATCTGATCATTTGACAGGGAGTGATGATAATGAAGGTAACATTCATAGGTCATCTGCAAATTATCCGGTAAGTTGAACAACGTCACTGGCAACACAGACTCAAGTTTGTGCCCAAGGCGCACAGGCATGCGGGTTATCGCATCGGAATACGCGCACAGTAACGTCACATTCAGTGTACTGCTCGATGTCCACACCTTGTTTTGTTGATCGAACAGATTACGGAAGTTACGCGTCTGCTCGATATCATCGCTGATAAAATGCATACCACGGGACCACAGCACATGACCATTTTCATGCCAGTCCGCAGTCGTGAATCGGTCACTGATTGTCGGATGCCCTTTTCTGGCAATGATCCCGACATCGCTTGAAAACAGTTTCATTTGCACGATAGCGCTGTCCACCGGCAAGCGGGAACCAATATCGATATCAACCTCTTTATTACGCAGCGCCGCCAGACGGCGAGTATCGTTCACTTCAGTGGGAACAAAACTGAGCTCTGCCCCTTTTTGTACGGAGTTCCCCCACTCAAGCGCCAGCATGAACTCTAAAAGTGAATAGGTACTGATGGTAAACGCCCGGCTGAGGCTGGATGACATGCTCTCTTCGGGGAAATAATCCTGCATCATCCCCTGATAACGTTGGCTAAGTTCCGTCGCCAGCGTATTCGGTTTCATTCCTTCCCGGGTGCGGTAAAACAGGGCGGACCCTGTTATTTTTCGTGCTTTATTAATAAGATAGGTTACTGCTGCTGGAGTAACCTGTAGCATTGCTGCCGCTTTGGTGACGCTACCTGCTGTACTCAGGGTGTAAATGGCTCGGAGGACTTTGATATCCAGTTCTACATTCATTTCACATAATCCTACGCCACACCGATACTGTGGCCATCAAAAATATAGCCATGATAGCAGCAAACAGGCCCCTCATCCTCCCGCCTATTAGTGCAGGAGCTGAATGTGTGGTTACTCTGAAACAACCCCCCACGTGACAAAAGTAAATTCTGCAGTAATCATCCATTACTGCGTTACACAGATTTATTTTCTGCCGTTTATTCTCAGTTCTTAATATCAATTTGACAGTGCAGCACAATAGTTAATAATGTAGGTGATTACCAAGCCCTACCCCCCATTTTTAGTGTCTTTTATTTTACTTTTTAACTTAGTTAAATTCTCATTTAATGCAAGAAAAAACAATGAGATAGACATGGCGCCTGAAGTATTACGCATATGCAATCTAACAAATGTGTTTTTATGTATTGTTTGCATTGTGATTTGACACTACATTTCATCTGACATGGTACTTGGTTAATAAGCACAACATCATCAACCCTTTCTTTATATATATTTTGTAAAGGAGTCGTTGGCTGAGTGGAGTTTTATGGCATGTCACAGACAATAGAGCTAAAGCTACTAAAAATTATTAATACCCTCGTTGTGTGTGGTAGCGTTAAAACAACGGCAAAGTTGCTTAACTTAAGCCCTGCTGCAATTAGTTACTCGTTAAAAAAACTCAGGGATATTACCGGGGAGCATCTGTTCATTCGAACCAGAACCGGAATGAAACCAAATGCGACTGCTTATGAACTCAGCCAGCGCTATCAAAAATATTTCGCGACTGATGTCGATATTAGCCATAATGAAAATCAGCAGAATGAGAACAGCCTGACCATTCTGAGCTATTCGCCCATTGAAATGTTACTTTCAGAGTCAATTGCCAGTTTAGCCCACCAGCCCGATAAGTATCGTTATATCTTTTTACCGTACACCATTAACGTTAATGAACGACTGGACAACCTGGTTAATAAAAATGCGTATATCGATATTGGCGCCGAACTGCCACAGGACAAAGCGGTCAGCAAAGTTAAACTGTTTACCTCAAACATTTCAATACTCACCAGTGTTCATAACACAGAAATTCCGGCAGAAGTGAGTTGTGCTGATTTATATCAGGCGAAACACGCCATATGGTCATCCCTCGGCGATTATTACTGTGAAAATATGCAAGTCTCTGGGGAAGTGAAAAAATATATCCAGGAGAGAGATGTGGCGGTGGTTTCTGGTAGCATCATTAACATGGTGGAGCTTTGCGCCCGCAGTAATTACATCATGTTGTTACCTGATATTTTCATTCCATTATTTACCCAGGCATTCGCTGTTAAACGTCTCAAACTGCCAGCTGAACTGAAAATGAAGCATGATTGCTATATTCATTTTAATAATAAAATGACAGAAAACCCCATTATGACGCGCCTGATTGATGACATCATTCACTCTGTGAGAACAAAGTTTACCTCTCAGTCACCCTAGCTTTGTCACCGCTGGAAGAACAATGCATACGATAAGCCTACAAAAACTAAAGATAATCAATGAAGTCATTGAGTGTGAGAATGCGATGAAAGCGGCCTCGCGCCTGAATATCTCACCGTCAACGATTAGCTACACCATTAAGAGTCTGAAAGAGAAGCTTGGCACTGATATTTTTATCAGAACCCGCTTTGGCTTAAAACCAAATGAGACTGCGTTGGCTTTGCAGGCGCGTTATCGAGAATTGAATGCGCTAAACACATCGCGGAAAGAATATTTTATTGCAACATACTCTTTAATTGAGCTTTTGCTGACCGAGTCAATTCAATCCCGTGATGATTCGACCCTGTTCCATTTTATTACTATGGATGCAAGCGAAGAGGAGCGACTGAGCAAACTCAAACAGCGCGAAGTTGATATTGATATCGGGGGAAAACTTCCGGATGATGTCGCCCTTGTGTCTAAAAAATTTCTGCAATCTGATATGAAGATTCTTGTCAGTGAGAATCACTCGACGATAGATGACAATTTCACTCTCTCTGACTGGCGTAATAATAGTCATCTTCGCTGGCGCCGGGATCTTGGTAGTATTACCAGCATGATTGATGGAATGGATACAGAAAATGAACTTATCATTAATCGCGAGATTTCATGGGAAAGCCCTAATTTACTGACCATGGCTTATTTATGCTCCAGAGGGGATTCAGTCATGATTGTTCCTGATGCGTTCATTGGTGCCCTGCAAAAAATATTTCCATTAAAGCCATTCCCGCTGCCAAATGAACTAAATTTGAAGTTTGAATGTTATATTCATCACCATCGCTCTTTAAAGGTTGAGCTGGACGATATCGATTTAAAGTTTATGTAAACTTTCGGTGCGGGGTCAATCCAATTATTGGGTTAAATTGTCTACATGGGTGGGATATGCCCATACGCTACGTGAAACCTTACCTCAAAAGCCACCTACATTTCACGCAGCGCATGGCTGTTCACTTCAACTCTACGCGTTTAGGACTGGAACTCTGCATTGAGCAATATTTCAGCCGTATCTTTCACGCTTGCCAGCAGGATTTTTACATCCTCCAGACAAACCGTTGGGTTCAACAGCGTCATCTTGAGGCAGGTTATGCCGTCCGCTTCGGTTACCCCAACGTTGGCGCTCCCGGATGCCAGCAAAACGTCGCCAATACGTTGGTTTAGCAACGCGACAAATGTGCTATCGCTACTTTCCGGGCGGAAACGGAACAATACACTTGCCAGCTGAGGCTGCATAACCAGTTCCAGATGCGGCTGTGCTGAAACATATTCCGCCACTTCTTGCGACAGCGTTACACCGTTATCAATGATCTCGGCGTACTGCTTTTTGCCTAGCGCTTCAAGGCCCATCCACAGTTTCAGGGCATCAAACCGACGCGTGGTTTGCAGTGATTTCGACACGAGGTTCGGCACGCCCTGCTCTTCGTCAAAATCAGAGTTCAGGTACGCCGCCTGATAACGCATCAACTCGAAATGACGCACGTCTTTCAACAGGAATGCACCACAGCTGATAGTCTGGAAGAACTGTTTGTGGAAATCCAGGGTCACAGAGTCTGCGCATTCCAGGCCGTTCAGGTAATAGCGATACTTCTCAGAAAGCAGCAGCGCCCCGCCCCATGCGGCATCAACGTGAACCCAGATATTTTCTTGCGCGGCAAGCGTTGTTATCTCGGCTAACGGATCAATAGCACCTGCATCCGTGGTGCCGGCAGTGGCCACAATCGCCATCACCTGCTCACCCTTGGCTTTCGCCTGCGCCAGTTTGGCTTTCAGATCAGCAAGGTCCATCCGTGAGAACGCATCGGTTTTCACCTGGGTGACGGACTGATAGCCCAGCCCCATCAACGCCATATTTTTTTGCACAGAAAAGTGTGCGCTTTCAGAGCAGAACACTTTGATTTTGCTCAGATCGCCCGTTAATCCCTGCAACTGGACGGAATGCCCCTGACGCGCGAAGAAGGCATCACGCGCCAGCATCAGCCCCATCAGGTTACTCTGGGTGCCACCACTGGTGAACACGCCGGCATCACCGGCGCTGTATCCCACCTGTTCCCGCAGCCACTGAATGAGTTTTACCTCAATGATAGTCGCTGACGGGCTTTGATCCCAGGAGTCCATACTCTGATTAGTGGCGTTGATCAACACCTCCGCGGCCTGGCTGATGACCAGGCTTGGGCAGTGCAGATGCGCCACGCATTGGGCGTGATGGACAGAAAGACTGTCCTTGAGGAAATACTCAACTGCACGCGCAATGGCGGCCTGGTTGCCCAGGCCCTCTGAGGTAAAGTTCAACTGGATGCGTTCGCGCAGCTGGTCGACGGTTTTCCCCTGATACATTTCAGGCTGCTTTAACCAGTCGATAACCGCCTGGCTGCTCTGCTCAATGGCATCCTGATAGGCGGCGACACTTTGCGCCGAACCGGACAAAATCGGGTTGTTATCTGACACTGAGTTAGCTCCGATTAAACTGGCTTGATGCCAGCGCCCTGCAAGGCGTTTTCAAATTTATCGAGGAAAATTTCCAGCTCTTCATCGGTGATCAGCAGAGACGGCAGCAGGCGCAGGACGCAACCATGACGTCCACCACGCTCCAGAATCAGTCCGGATTCGAAGCATTTTTTCTGCAACAGTGCAGAAAGTTCGCCATCTGCCGGGTAGCATCCCATATGATCCTGTGCTTCATTCGGCTTCACGATTTCGATGCCGATCATCAGGCCCAGACCGCGTACGTGACCGATAACCGGGTAACGTTTTTGCAGGTCAGCCAGTTTGCCCTTCAGCCATTCACCCTGCACGGCAACTTTATCGGCAACGGACTCATCTTTAAGGATTTTAAGCGTGGTCAAGCCGGTGGCCATTGCCAGCTGGTTACCGCGGAATGTCCCG
Organism: Scandinavium hiltneri; assembly: GCF_024764835.1. Classification (GTDB taxonomy): domain Bacteria; phylum Pseudomonadota; class Gammaproteobacteria; order Enterobacterales; family Enterobacteriaceae; genus Scandinavium; species Scandinavium hiltneri. The sequence continues at coordinate 12,263 of NZ_JALIGE010000069.1, forward strand.
GTATGGTGGCCTGGCGCCCATGCGTCGAACTGTTTTTTGATGCCCAGTACAGCCAGCGGCAGACCGCCACCAACAGCTTTAGACATGACGATGATGTCGGGCTCGATACCGGCGTGCTCAAAGGCGAACAGTTTGCCGGTGCGGCAGAAACCAGCCTGGACTTCATCGAGGATCAGCAGAATGCCATGCTCCTGCGTGACTTTACGGATGCGCTGCAGCCACTCAACCGGGGCCGGGTTCACCCCGCCCTCACCCTGAACCGCTTCAAGGATCACCGCCGCTGGTTTGCGAACGCCGCTTTCAACGTCGTTGATCAGGTTTTCGAAATAGTAGGTCAGCGCTTTAACGCCAGCGTCACCGCCAATACCTAGCGGGCAGCGGTACAGATGCGGATAAGGCATAAACTGCACTTCCGGCATCATGTTGCTGACGGCTTCTTTTGGTGACAGGTTACCGGTTACGGAGAGCGCACCGTGCGTCATCCCGTGGTAGGCGCCGGAGAAGCTGATAATGCCTGAACGGCCAGTGACTTTTTTCGCCAGTTTAAGTGCGGCTTCAACCGCATCCGCGCCTGACGGACCGGTGAATTGCAGGCAATATTCTTTGCCCTGACCCGGTAATAAAGAGAGTAAATAAGATGAAAATTCATCTTTCAGAGGGGTGGTCAAATCCAGCGTATGTAACGGTAAGCCGCTGCTGATGACACTTTGAATGCTTTGAAGCACGTCAGGATGATTATGACCCAGCGCCAACGTTCCGGCGCCTGCCAGACAATCAAGATATTGATTATTTTCAACGTCGGTTATCCATACGCCCTGTGCTTTGGCAATCGCCAAGGGCAGCTTACGTGGGTAGCTTCTGACGTTAGATTCAAACTCGGCTTGTCTTGCGAGGAAGGTATCATTGCTTTGAGGTAATGAATGAGCACTTAAAGTATCAATACGGACTTTATCCGTCATCATATCACTCCTACAACCACGGGTATTAATAACACCGGATTGAGTTAAAGGTTAAAAGGATTGCCTGTAAAAAACGCGGCTAATATATGTTTTTTTAAAAAAGGACTCAATCATTTTTTTAATTTTAACTTTTATCATTAAAATCAATGAGTAAGGGTGTTTATTTGATTTTTAACTGGCATTTATGACTGTTTGCAATGTCATGAAACACATCGTTTTCTTATGGTTTACATTTCCCTGCCGCAAATTTTTCCCAAATGATGCAAGAATCATCCCATAACACATTATTTTTATTGGTTTATTTCTTGGGGAAATAAAAACATCGATCCCTAAAGATAAATCACTTACTATGTCGCGCTTATTTATGGCATCCGTAAATAAAGAACTATACCCAAAATAATTCGAGTTGCATCGCGGCGGCAAGAGAATGAGTCTCGATGAGCCTAGTAACCTAAGTGATTCGGGCCAGTGAGCGTAGCCAACAAAGATGCAGCTTGAAGGATGACGGGTATAAACAGAAATGTTCGCGGGCGGACATTTCGTAAGGTGAAGCGAGCTTCCCTTATGCCGAGAATGAAAGTTTCTTGCCATCTTTTATGGCGCCCTGAGATGAGAGTGTTATGACACGCGTTTATCCACAATTCGTCATTGCCAAATTTGGCGGTACCAGCGTTGCTGACTTCGACTCTATGAATCGTAGTGCCGGTATTGTTCTTGCAGATGACCACGTTCGTCTGGTCGTTTTATCTGCCTCCGCAGGTGTTACCAATCTATTAGTCGAACTTTCTAAGGGTCTGGAAAGTCACGATCGGATGGATAAAATTGATACCCTTCGCGCTATCCAGCACAACATTATTTCCCGTTTAAAATCGCCGTCGATCGTTGCCAGGCAAATCGACCAACTACTTGAAAACATTGCCCATCTTGCCGAAACGGCATCGGCTACGCCGTCCACTGCACTGAGTGATGAACTGGTCAGCCATGGTGAACTGATGTCTAGCCTGTTATTCACTGAGGTTCTTCGTGAACGGGAAGCCAGGGCAGAATGGTTTGATGCGCGTAAAGTCATCCGAACAAACTCCCTCTACGGCTGCGCAGAACCCCATCTCAGCCTTGTGGAAACACAGGTCGAGACCCATCTTCGCCCACGTCTTGAACAGACGATTGTTATCACTCAGGGATTTATTGGCAGTGATGAAAATGAGCAGACTACGACGCTTGGACGGGGCGGCAGCGACTACACCGCCTCCCTGCTTGGGGAAGCATTGCACGCCGCACGGGTCGATATCTGGACTGATGTGGCTGGGATCTACACCACCGATCCGCGCATTGTGGCGCAGGCCCGCCGTATCGACCATATCTCCTTTTCAGAAGCCAGTAATATGGCCACTTTTGGTGCGAAGGTACTTCATCCGGCGACCCTGTTACCGGCAATGCGGAAAAACATCCCGGTCTTTGTCGGTTCCAGCAAAAATACCGCAGCTGGTGGAACGCTGGTTCGCCGCGAGACAGAAAATCCGCCGCAATATCGCGCCATTGCCGTTCGCCGCAAACAGACCCTACTGAGATTACACAGCCTGCACCAGCGACCAGCATATGCATTTTTTGCCGACATTTTTACGATTATGGCAGAGCATCAGGTTGATGTGGATCTGGTCACCACCACCGAGCGAGGCATCGCGATGGCCCTGAACGGCACGGGTTGCACATCAGGAGACGGTGACACATTAACCACCGCGCTGTTGACCGCCCTCTCTGCTCATTGTCAGGTCGAGATTGAAACCGGGTTGGCATTGATCACAGTGATTGGCAATCAACTCCCTCGTAGTCCAGGCGTATGCCGGGATGCCTTTATGGAATCAGAGGAGTATTGCGTGCGAATGATTTTTCATGGCGCATCCAATGACAATCTTTGTTTCCTGCTGCCGGAGAATACTGCCGACGACGCGATTGTGACGCTACACCGTAGATTATTTGAGTAAGCCAGAACAGGGGCGTGCATGCGTCCCTGTTTCATCGAAGCGCGAGTGAATCGACTTCAGCGTATCCATGATTCCCGACGGAATACACATACTCTTTTGCCCCTTCGTGCTATGGTGAGGCCCGTTCATTGAAGAGTTAATCATTATGTCTTTTCTCGACTACGCAATGAAGCTCATTGGTGGTGCGTCGACGACGACGGTCACCTGCCCCAATTGTGGTGTTAAATCAACGCAGGCTGCCTCAAAAATACGACTCAAACAGGCAATGCTGTGTCCGGGATGCAAATCCCTGTTTATCGCGTCACGCTAAACTTTCGAACCGCATTCAGAACACCAGCCTGGTGTTCTGTTTTCATTTTCAATCCCATTTCTTTGCGTCAAATAAAACACGCTTCATGATGACTGGCTCATATTTGGCATAAGGCGACAAAACACGTCCATTACTTAAATCAGGATCCGGATATTTTTTTATAAACAGAAAAAATGGTGTCAGGCTCACGCTTCGTTTTATTGGGCTTGAGAAACAGGGTTATGCCACTTAGTGTAGTTCTCTGATATCCCGGCTGGAACAGACAATGAAAACATTACTGGCAATAAACTCACCGCTGATTAAAAAAATTGCGACATTCTCCTTTTTAATCGTTTGTCTGGCGTCTGTGTTGTCATGGGGGTTAATTAAAGATGCTTATGAACATTATAGTCAGGCACAAAATAACATTGAGCAATTTTCTGACTTTTATCGGGTGCTGGATGTCTCTAACAAACTCGCTGAAGAACGTGGGTATGCGAATCAGCTGATATTCGCGACGGTTGGAAGCATGGCCCATGCTAAAGCGGCCTTCATTAAAAGCCAGATGGAAACCGATGAAGCGCTAACAAAAGTCCCTCAGGATATCCTCTCCAGCGCTCTGTTACAGAACACGCTTTCACATCTGATTCGAGGCCGTGAAGAGGTTGATATCTATGCGGCAGGCCCCAGAACAGACCCGCATGAAGCCAGGAAAGCCGTTGATATGATGATGGAGTCGACGGAGTATTTTCACAATGTGCTGTTTGTTAAAACCGAATCCTTCATCAAAATGGAGCCAACTGCCTTCAGCGCCATTTTGCAAGGTCAGGCCCTAGGGGAGTTGAGAAATTCAACAGGAAAACTGGGGTCTTATTTTTTGTATTACCTGAACACTGGAACGCCGTTGTCTGAATCCCAGCTGGAGAAAATATCCAGAGCCTGGCAACAAATTGAAACTCAATGGTGGTTGTTGGGTATTCCAACCAGCTACAGTTCTGACACGGACTCGTTTCGCACATTAATGCTGAAAACCCGGCATAACTTTCAGAATAAAGGTGCAGCGCTGATACGCCACCTCCAGACTCAAAGTGAAAACAGAGAATCTTATTCTGTCTCGGTCAGCGAATTTACCGTCCGTTATCAGGACAGCCTTAATACATTTAATGACATGCTTCAAATGTATTTATTTAACGTCCATCAGTATTATGGCAAAGTGAAAAATCAGGCGCTGGAGCATTTTGTCCTGACGCTTATTATCCTTTTTACTATCTATTCACTGGCGATAATCGGTATTCTGTATATCCATTTCAACGTGGTGAAACCCTTATTGAAACTGAATGTCAGGGCGAAATCTATGGGCGAAGATGACGTGTCATCCCCCGCTTATCAGGAGGTCTGCGAGATAAAAGCGCTGCAGTCCAGCCTTGATAAGCTCGAAGAACATATCGATGAAAACAGAATACTCAGCGATGAGCTCAAAAAACTCACTGAAATTGATGCGCTTACCGGGGTGTTAAATCGTCGCGGGTTCGAACTACAACGGGAAAAACTGCTCGCAACGGTCAGCGCTGACACGCCGGTCTGGCTGGTGTTAATCGATATTGATCATTTCAAACGGATCAACGATACCTGGGGCCATCCCGCGGGGGATAAGGTTTTGGCCAGCCTGGGCGATACCTTAAATCATGTCGCCCTGCCCAATTGGATGGTTGCCCGAATCGGCGGAGAGGAGTTTGCCGTAATGTTCAGTTCGGATAGCCAGCAGGATGTTCTGAACTCTGTCCGCAGGCTGCAAATGGCCTGCAGGAATTTGCGCGTCATGACCGATAATGGCGAGGTCATACGTTTAACCGCCAGTTTTGGCGTGGCAAAAGGCTTACCTGCTGACCAGGACAGAATGATGTCTGATGCCGACCAGGCGCTCTATCAATCGAAAAAAACAGGTCGCGATAAAATTACCGGCATTGGAGATGCGGAGTCGCACTAATCCTGCGGCTTTTTACTCTGCCAGTTTGCCCATGGGCTTTCATCATCGATGTTCTCTTGCTGGTCGTGAAGATAATCAATGTACAAGTCTTCAACTTCTTTGCGTGCCCACGGTGTACGACGCAGAAATTTCAGGCTCGATTTAATGCTTGGATCGCTTTTGAAACAGTTAATTTTGATGCGTTTCGCCAGTTCGGGCCAACCGTATTTATTCACCAGCGTGTTGAGTAATGCTTCAAGCGTGACGCCGTGCAGCGGATCTTTTGAGGCCGGGTTGGTCATGATATGTCCTGCGATTCCTGTTAAATTTCGCACACCATACTGGCTCCAAAAGCCATGTGCAACCTACGGGTAGCGCGCCACACGCTTCAGGCAAAAAAACGGGAGCGCTCAATCAAGAACGCCCCCGTCAGGTATTACCTTTTATGCATTGGCACGTTTGGCGATGATGTCATCCGCTACGTTACGCGGCGCTTCAGCATAGTGATGAAACTCCATGCTGTAGGTGGCCCGCCCCTGTGACATCGATCGCAGCGTGGTGGAATAACCGAACATCTCCGCCAGCGGCACATCGGCGCGAATGATTTGGCTGCCAAATAGTTCCTCCATACCCTGCACCATCCCCCGACGCGACGACAAATCACCCATGATATTCCCGGCATAGTCTTCCGGCGTCTCCACTTCCACGTGCATTATGGGCTCCAGAATTGCCGGGTCCGCTTTACGAAAGCCTTCTTTGAAACCAAAGATCGCCGCCATGCGGAACGCCAGTTCTGACGAGTCGACGTCATGATATGAGCCAAACGTTAGCGTCGCTTTTACATCCACCACCGGATACCCGGCCAGCACGCCGCTGTTCATCGCTTCGCGCAGGCCTTTCTCCACCGAAGGAATGTATTCGCGCGGAACCACGCCGCCTTTGGTCGCATCTTCGAATTTGAATCCGCTCCCAGGCTCTTGCGGTTCAAGGCTCAGCACCACATGACCGTACTGACCTTTCCCTCCAGACTGGCGCACAAACTTGCCTTCGATTTCCTTCACCGGTTTACGGATCGTTTCCCGGTACGTAACCTGTGGCCGCCCGATATTCGCGTCCACGCTAAACTCGCGTTTCATACGGTCGACGATGATCTCCAGATGCAATTCCCCCATGCCGGAAATAATCGTCTGCCCGGATTCTTCATCCGTGTGCAAACGGAATGACGGATCTTCCGCCGCCAGACGCTGCAGCGCGATGCCCATTTTCTCCTGGTCGGCCTTGGTTTTCGGTTCAATCGCCAGAGAAATCACCGGCTCCGGAAACTCCATTCGTTCCAGCGTGATGACGTGGTTCGGGTCCGTCAGCGTGTCGCCGGTGGTCACATCTTTCAGCCCCACACAGGCGGCGATATCCCCGGCGCGCAGTTCATCCACTTCGTGTCGGTCATTCGCATGCATCAACACGATACGGCCAATACGCTCTTTCTTGCCTTTAACCGGGTTATACACGGCGTCGCCTTTTTTCAATACGCCCGAATAAACGCGAATAAAGGTCAGCTGACCGACGTACGGATCGGTCATCAGCTTAAACGCCAGCGCCGAGAACGGCTCATCATCGCTCGGGTGACGTTCCGCCGGTTGGCCCTTCTCATCAATCCCGTCAATGGCAGGAACGTCCAGCGGCGACGGCATAAACTCCACCACCGCATCGAGCATCCGCTGCACCCCTTTGTTTTTAAAGGCGCTGCCGCACAGCATCGGCTGAATTTCACCGGCAATCGTACGCTGGCGCAGCCCGGCGATAATATCGGCTTCGTCGAGGCTGCCCGTTTCCAGATACTTATCCATCAGCGCATCGTTGGCCTCTGCGGCTGCGGACACCATTTTCTCGCGCCATTCCTGCGCGGTTTCCAGTAAATCCGCTGGAACCGGGCCGTAGCTGAAGGTCATGCCCTGAGTTTCGTCATCCCAGTGGATCGCCCGCATTTTGATGAGATCAACCACGCCGGAAAAATGTTCTTCCGCACCAACCGGAATGACAATCGGTACCGGATTCGCTTTCAGGCGGTCTTTCATCATCTGCACGACGCGGAAAAAGTCAGCGCCCTGTCGGTCCATCTTGTTGACGAAGGCCAGCCTCGGCACGTGGTATTTGTTGGCCTGCCGCCACACGGTTTCGGACTGCGGCTGCACACCACCGACCGAGTCATACACCATCACCGCGCCGTCGAGCACACGCATGGAACGTTCAACTTCAATAGTGAAATCCACGTGGCCAGGGGTGTCGATTATGTTGATCCGATGCGGCTCAAAATTACGATCCATTCCGGGCCAGAAAGCACTCACGGCGGCAGAGGTGATGGTAATGCCGCGCTCCTGCTCCTGCGCCATCCAGTCCGTCGTTGCCGCGCCATCGTGCACTTCACCCAGTTTGTGGCTCATTCCGGTGTAAAACAGAATGCGCTCGGTGGTGGTGGTTTTACCGGCATCGATATGCGCGGAGATGCCGATGTTACGGTAGCGTTCGAGGGGGATGGGTCGAGGCATGATGCGTCCTTAAGTCTGTTGACTGTCAATCCGCGGCCGGAATTGACCGCGGGTGATGTAACGGCATCTATAATAGTACAATTGTACGAGTATATTCGAACTATATTAGCTATAACAGCAATCGGTGAAACGCCGACGCGGTGCGTGGCGTTCAGCGAGGGCTTTCGGTATATTAGCGCCCTCTCGCTCCCGCACATTCACCGGTAAATAAAGGAACAGTATGATCGCCAATCATCCGGAACGTGAACAGATTCGCCTGGAAAATGTCCTTTTTGCGTTGGGGAATGCATTGCGTCTGGAGATAGTCAAAGCGCTGGCTGATGGCAGTGAACTGAGCTGTGGTACGCTGCGACAGGACGTGGCGAAGTCGACCATGACGCATCACTGGCGCGTTTTGCGTGACAGCGGCGTTATCTGGCAACGCCCTCAGGGCCGGGAGAATATGATTTCCCTGCGCCGCGATGATTTAGATGCACGTTTCCCCGGTTTACTGGATACGCTACTTCAGTCTATCCAAAACAATTCTGCGCAATAGCCTAAATCACGACCAAAAATCGCACCTGCCCGTTCCCTACGGCTGGCATATCTTTGTTTGGCCGTTGAGCGGTCGGAAAAAGCTTGAGCGCAGAATGCGTTTTGATGTGTTCACAAACTTTCCCGGTTGCTCCACAAATCGAATCATACGAGAATGAGTTTCGCTCATGTGAAGGCCTGAATAAAACAGGGATATGATTATCAGCTCACGTAAACTCTCCATAATTGCACGAGTCACTATTACCGGGGCGCTGATTGCCAGTGTACTTCTGCTTGCTAATTGCACGTCAGAAAAACCGAAATCGCTGGTGACGCCACTGCCTCCGGTAGCCAAACATCCGCTGCCCGACAGGCCCGCCGATAACCAACCTGTGCGCGGCGTGTGGCTGACCACCGTTTCGCGTCTCGACTGGCCGCCGGTGTCATCGGTCAACGTCAGCGATGCAGCGGCTCGCGCCACTCTGCAAAAGAAAGCGCTGACCGATAAGCTGGACAAGCTACAAAGCCTCGGCATTAATACCGTCTTCTTCCAGATTAAACCCGATGGCACTGCCCTCTGGCCGTCCCAGATTTTGCCGTGGTCCGATATGCTGACCGGCAAAGTGGGCCAGGATCCGGGTTACGATCCGCTGCAGTTTATGCTCGATGAAGCACACAAACGCGGAATGAAAGTCCACGCGTGGTTTAACCCGTATCGCGTCTCGACCAATACCAAACCTGGCACCGTGGCGGAACTGAATCGCACGCTGTCAATGCATCCGTCCAGTGTGTTTGTGGCGCATCGCGACTGGATCCGCACATCCAGCGATCGTTATGTTATCGACCCGGGCATTCCCGAAGCGCGTGACTGGATAACTAGCATCGTGGCCGAAGTGGTGTCGCGCTATCCGGTTGACGGCGTGCAGTTCGATGATTACTTCTATACCGAAACCGCCGGTTCTGCGCTGAACGACAGCCAGACGTACCGCACTTACGGTCAGGGTTATGCTTCGAAGGCCGACTGGCGTCGACACAATACCGAGCAGTTAATAACCCAGGTGTCGCGAACCATCAAACAGCTGAATCCAAACGTACAGTTTGGCGTGAGCCCGGCGGGCGTGTGGCGCAACCGCTCGCACGATCCGGCGGGGTCCGATACCCGTGGCGCAGCGGCGTATGACGAATCGTATGCTGACACTCGTTTGTGGGTGCAAAAAGGACTACTGGATTACATTGCGCCGCAGGTTTACTGGCCGTTCGCTCGCGATGCGGCTCGTTACGACGTGCTGGCAAAATGGTGGGCAGATGTGGTGAAACCAACGCACACTCGTTTGTATATTGGTGTGGCACTGTATAAGGTCGGGGAACCGTCAAAGAATGAGCCTGACTGGACCGTTCAGGGCGGCGTACCTGAGCTGAAAAAACAGCTCGATTTAAACGATGCGCTCCCGGAAATTCAGGGCACCATTCTGTTCCGTGAAAACAACCTCAATCAGCCGCAGACTCAGCAGGCGGTAAATTACCTGCGCAGCCGCTGGGGTAGCTGATTTGTTTTCCCCTGCCTGATGACGCTAACGCGTTTCAGACCGACAATTGCCCGACCGGTGCTCGCGCCGTCGGGCAATTTCTTTTATTGCGTCAAATCATCGTAAACGCTGCGTAACCGGGTTCTCAGGTACAACACCGCTTTGTGTTTGCGTGACAACAACGCCTGCACGCTGTCGCCGGTTTCCTCGGCCAGCTCTTTATACGTCAGACCTTCCAGCTCCGTGCGTTCAAACACCTCACGCTGTGCGGGCGGAAGTGCCGCCAGCGCATCGTTCAGTTCTTCCCACAGCAGCGCCTTCAGGTAATCGTCTTCTGGCGTTTGTGCCACACCAAATAACGTTTCCGCCAGTTCGTCTTCCGGGAAATCACCGTTTTCGTCAGCCGAGGAAAACGTCGACAGCGGTAATTCACGCTTTTTACGCGCTCTGTCGGTGAGTTCATTCCGGGCGGCGCGGAACAACCAGGCGGCGATATTTTCCACCGGTTGTTCCACTTTCATGAGCTGCCAGGTGATTTCCTGTAATACGTCATCGGCATCTTCGCGCACCGCCGTGCGGCCACGGATAAACGCGGTTAACCGAGAACGACAGGCGTTAAGGGCCGAAACCAGCAGGGAATCCTTCGCCATTCCGGCTTTCATCCGAATTACTCGCCTTCCGGCGTTTTCACCACAGGCTCTTCAGGCTGTTGGCGCATATCTGCCCTTTCGTCACGGCGTTCGTGCCAGCCGCGATGATGACAATGCCCACGGCGACCAAAGCCCTCGCGACGCTGTTGCATAAAGGCTTCGCGCTGTTCCGGGGTCATTTGCATCCAGCGTTCATGCATTCGACGACGCATCCCGCCAAACATGCCTGGACGGAAACCAAGACCGCCAAACAGAATGCGGCACAGCACCAGCAGCCCTAATGCCTGCCAGAAGCCAATCGCTTTCACGCCGATGATGGCAGGCAGCAGAGCATTCCACAGAGACATCACCAACAGGCCCAGTGCGACAAAAATCACCGCACCCATGATCAGCGGTTTCGCCATCCGATGGCCGCCAAAACCGCGGCCACGTTGATGTTCATGCATATCAAAATCTCTCATTAGAATTACCTCATCTTAGGAATTAAATCGTGTTCGTGCTGAGGTAGACGTATGAGGAGGGGAAATATTGCTAAAAAAAATGAAAAAACGAAAAGCGTTAAAAACTCATCGCCAGGCCAACGCCGTAGCCAGTGGTGTTTTCACCAAACATATAACGGGCCACCAGCCGGGTGCGGGTAATGAAAACCGGGTATTTACTGCTGTCCAGTTCGATGCCTAAACCAAGAGAACTCAGGCTGTTGAAGCCCAGTTCGCCGCGCTGAGATCCCAGGTATTCGGTGTGAGCACCTTCAAGTACATAACGCACCGGGCTTTTGAGCAGTGTCCAGTCGAAAATCGGTGCCCGACGTCGCAGGTACAGCCCCAGGTTTTGCGCAGTAGCTTCTCCCTGTACCGCTTCCGAGGTGCTGCCGAAGGTTTGCAAATTCATACTGGAATAACGTAATTCCACGTCGATATCCTGCGGTTTCGACACCAGCTCGTAGTCGAACATCAGCGAGCCGCCCAGCCCGTACGCATTCAGTCGGCCACCGTCGAGGAACTTGAAATCAACATCCCGACGCCGTTCCAGCACAAAGCCGCCGATGCGCACATCACTCGCCATAGTGCCCAGCATGACGTTAGCAATCGGGCGGATAACCAGTTTGCCACCCCAGCGGTCGGTATACAGCGGGAAATCCCAGCCGATGCCGCCGGTCGCGGTCAGGCTGTTCCATTTGGTCGGGATTTTACGGGTGCGGGTGCCGTCAGATAACACGAAATGCGGATCGAAGCGGCTGTAGCCCATGGTGCCTTCGACATAAAGGGGCACGCTTTCACTGAGCGTCGCCCCACCGCCGAACTGGGTAATGTCGAGCTCATTGTTGTCGCCGTCGCGGCCACCGCTGCCGATGTTCAGGTCGCTGGCGGTGACGTCCGGCACGACCGTATAGCTCATCAGCGAAAGAACCGCATTAGCGCGTTGTCGAATCCGATTGCCGTCGGCGGCATAACTTAACGTTGCCGGAAGACAGGCGGTGAGCAGCAGTAGCCGAATACCCGGGAACAGTATGCTCATTCGTGTTCACACCTCCCGCTGCCGTTCAACCCTCGAACGCGCTGTTAATCGTTACCAGGTATAACCTACCCCGGCAATCACATAAAACTCACCACTGTGCTGCACAATCGGGCTGTCAGCGATGTCTTTGTCGTAAAGCTCATAGTTCGCGGCAAATAAACCCATCCAGTGCTGGCTGAAACGGTAGGATGTCACTACCGCCGCCATCGGCGAGAATGTCGTGCCGGTATCCCAGGCTTTACGCTGCGGCGTGGCCTCTTCTTTCGAAACGCCGCCGAAATAGTAGTTCGCCATATTGTGACTGCGGATCATCATCCCCATCCCTGGCATCACCAGCAGATTGTCTCTGACGATCGGGAAATCCGCCCACAAGAGGAGTTCCTGGCCGTTACTGCGCCCGGTCACATCGCTCGCGAATCGGGCGGTCAGCAGCGCATATGGCGTAATGATTGTCCCGCCGATCCCGGCTTCAAACTCCCCTTTTCGCTTATCCATGCCATGCAGGGAATCGGCGTCCGAGGGGTCAAGGTTTCCAAAACGGTAACGGCCGTAGCCATACAGCGCGACGTTATCGTCCAGACGGAAATAGTAGCGAGCGCGATCCCCGAGATACATCAGGTTGTCGCCAAAATAGAGGCCGCCTGGAATAAAGTAGGTACTGTTATCCTGATCTTTATAACGCGCCTGGCCGCTTAACGTCGCGGCACCGACCACAAAACCCTTTGGTACAGGGCTTTTCGGGTTATCTCTCGCCAGAATATCCAGCGAGCCAAGATCCACTTCGGCAGCGGCACAAGTACTGAACAGCCAGAGCGCGCTAAGCGCAGCCGCGGCGTTGCGGTTTAGTGTCATTTTCATTCCTGAACGTGCTGTTGGCCTTCATTCGTGGCAAAAATGCAGCACAAATGACCAGAGAAAACGTAAATTTATCAACCCATTAATGTAGACTGCCCGGCGCATAAAACCTATTTTTTTAACACAGAATCATCTTAATTCACCTTTTGCATCCGACCGAAATAGCATTGCAGATAACGTGAATATTTCCCGATAAAGCTGCCAGCGAACAGCCCACCCACCACAACCGCCGTCGCACTCATAGCGGGTTGTTGCATGGTCTGCGGTGACACCGCCGCCATCACACCGAACACATATTTAATGGCAAATGCCAACATCATTAACGGCAGCGCGGAATAATCGGCCTGACGGTTCAATGTGCGCGACGCACTTCCGCGGCTCACCCGCTCCGGTTTTATCAGCCAGAAGCCAAGCGCCGCGCCGATAATCAGCACCGCAATCCACAGCATGACCACGCCCAACGTCAAATGCCGATAGAGAACCAAATCATAGAGATCCCAAACCAGAAATATCAGCGGAATAATGGCCAACCTCTCGAGCGTCACCGTTGCGGGCTGGCGCGCCTTAATACCACGGATCAGCAGAAACACGAACAGCACGTACACCCATATCGGCGTACCGACCAGCATATGTGCAATAAATTCGAGCATTTACAGTTCCTGGATGTGTAAAACAGAGCTATGTGCTCCGTGATGAGAAAAAGTCTGGCACAACGTTAATTACTTTGCGAATCAGATGCATTGATTACATTGCCGAACCTCGCATAAATTACGTTGCGTCGTTTTAACCTGAAATTCCCCCGCTTTGCTCAGAATATTGCTTCTGGCACACCGCCAGAACCGTTTGTCTCAGCCAGCGATGTGCCGGATCCGCGTCCATTCGTGGATGCCACAGCTGCGAAATGGTGATCGTCCGCGTTTTAAATGGCAGTTTGAAAGCCTGTAACCGGGTCTGATTTTCCGTTTGAGCTAAAAACGATGCCGGAACCAGCGCAATCAAATCTGACGCCTTCGCCACCGCCAGCGCCGACGGGAAACCCGGCACCACGCTGACAATTTTCCGCGCCAGCCCCATTTCTGCCAGCGCTTCATCTACCGGACCTGACGGCAGCCCCCGCCGAGAAGCAACCACATGTCCCCACGCAATGTACTCCTCCACGCTCACCTGCGCTTTCCCGGCCAGCGGATGTCCATGACGAACGACGCCAACAAAACGATCCCGATACAGCGCCTGCACGCGAATTTCCGGCCCCATATTACTCAGCACGCCAATTTCCAGGTCCACCAGCCCTTCGCGCAAAAAACGTGAGCTCTTTTCAGGCTTCGGTGAAAAACGCAGGCACACGTCAGGTGCCATGGCGGCCACCGCCACAATCAGTGGTGGACCAAAGGCTTCGATAAAACCGTCGTTCACGCGCAGTGCGAACACGCGTTCCAGCTGCGCAATATTCAGCTCCGAGGTTGACGGTTGTAGTACCGCCCTGGCCTCCAGCACGGCGTTACGTGCCCGGTCACGGCTGGCCTGGGCGTAAGGCGTCAGTACCATATTTCGCCCCGCGCGCACCAGTAACGGGTCACCGGTGACGTCGCGCAAACGGCTGAGCGTCCGACTCATGGCGGAAGTGCTCAAATTCAGACGCCGGGCCGCCCCGGCCACGCTCACTTCGGTCAGTAACGCATCCAGCGCAATCAGCAGATTAAAATCCGGATCGGTCATCAAAATATTCCTTCGGCTTTAGATAAGGCGTTTGATGCAACTATACAGTACCAATGCTGTGTCTTCCGCCTTCTTTGGTAAGCGCCTAGACTTCGCTCATCAACACACTTACCCACGAGAATAATGTGATGGAACTCTTTTCTGACAGACCGGGCGATGAAGGCCTGCCAGGCCGCGAACGGGCGTTTGCGATGGCGGCGGTCATGACCTCGACCCTGATGGCCGTGTTTGACGGTTCGATGGTGAATATCGCCTTACCGCAGATGGCGCAATCTTTACAGGTAGCCGCCCCGCTTGCGGTATGGTTCGCCAATGGCTATTTACTCTCCGCCGCCATGACGCTGGCTATCTTTGCCGCGCTCGCCACCCGCTTTGGTTTTCGCCCGATCTTTATCTTTGGTTTGAGCCTGTTCACCCTCACATCGCTCGGCTGCGCGATGTCTGACTCGGCAGAGATGCTTATCGTGATGCGCGTCCTTCAGGGTATCGGCGGCGCGGCCACGCTCAGTATTGCCCCCGCGATATTACGCTCGGTGTTTCCTGGCCGGTTGCTCGGGCGCATTCTGGGGCTGAACGCACTGTTAATTGCCGCCAGCACCGCCATCGCCCCGGTATTAGGCGGCACGCTGCTGGGTACCCTGAGCTGGCAGTGGCTGTTTGCCATCAACGTGCTGCCGGGCATGATGGCGTTGTTCCTGGCTATCAAAGCCATTCCACGTAAACCAGCAATAAGCGATCAGCGGTTTGATGTAATTGGGGCCGTGCTGTCTGCGACGATGCTCGGGGCATTGATCATGGCGGCCAACGGCTTTGCCGATCCGCATGCTGGCGATCACTCGCTCAGCAACACCGTGATGGGCTGGGGTGTGCTGGCATTGGTCAGCGGAACGGCGTTCGTCTGGCATATTCGCCGGGTGGCCAAACCATTGCTGCCGCCGGTTATCTTCACCTCAGGACGTTTTTCACTGGCGGCGCTGACCTCGCTGGCATCGTTTATCAGCCAGGGCATTACCTTTGTTGCCCTGCCATTCCTGTTCCAGAGCGTATACGGCTACAGCGCATTTACTTCCGCGCTGCTGTTTACGCCCTGGCCGGTGGGCATTGTGCTGGTTGCGCCCCATGCCGGACGCCTGGCGGATAAATACTCACCGTCGATAATCTCGACCATTGGTTTACTCGGGTTTGTGCTCGGTTTAGTGCTGCTGGCGACGTTGCCCGATCACGCCGCAGCGTGGGATATTGGCCTGCGTAGCCTGGTGTGCGGAATGGGGTTTGGCTGTTTTCAGAGTCCGAACAATCGCGAAATGTTGTCTAACGTGGCGCGGGAATACAGCGGATACGCCTCAGGCGTGTTGGCGATAATGCGCACCTTCGGGCAATGCCTCGGCGCGGCGTTAGTGGGCGTGCTGCTGGCGGTGATGGCTTCAAGTTCACAACTCGTGCTGGAAGCACAGGCCGTGAAGATGAGTTTGTGGGTGGCGGTTGCCACATCCGGGCTGGCCATTGTATTCAGTTTGAGCCGCCTGCGCCGTAAACAGCCTCAAAAAGCGCAGGCATAAGTGACAACGTCACACAAAGCCTTTTAGCTTTGCCAGTAAAAATGCCGTCACCGAGGTCGCATCGCTGATTTTGCCCTCTGCAATCAGGGTTTCAAACTCAGTGACCGGCATCTGGCGGCAGGTCAGCCCCACTTCTTCGGCATCAAGCTGTTGGGTGCTGGAGACAAAATCCGTCGCCAGCCAGATGTGATAACCCTGACTGGAATAGCCCTGGGCCAGTTTCTGATAGCCAATCTGCTCCATTTTTTGCGCCAGCAGGCCGGTCTCTTCCGCCAGTTCACCCCGGGCGACGGCAATCGGATCGGCATTCGGGTCCAGCTCCCACGATCCCTGCGGCAATTCAATCGTGCGCACGCTGAGCGGATAGCGATACTGCTCCACCACCCAGATAAAACCTTCCGATACCGGGACAATCACCGCGAAATCGGGCTTCTCAATCACCGAATACACACCGTGCGAACCGTCGGCACGTTCAATTCTGTCTTCTTTCAGACGCATCCATTGATTGCAATAAATCTCCTGCGAACTCAGCGTTTTAATCTCACTCATAGTGCTCATTTCTTGGTTATTGAAGACAATGTGGCGTTAACGGCGCAGTCATCCTGTTTTGAGCTTTTGTCTTTTCATCTTCAGAGAGGTGAAAAGACAAAAGCCCGCAATGTGCGGGCCGTGAGGGGGTGTTAATTGAGCTGATAATCGAGGGTGATTTCAGCTTTCAGGACCTGAGACACCGGGCAACCGGCTTTTGCTTTCTGGATGATGCCATCGAAAGTTCCGGCATCGATATCCGGTACCGCGATTTTGCTTTGCAGCGCGACTTTGGTTATCGAGAATCCGCCGCTGACCTGGTCGAGTGAAACAGTGGCTTCGGTATCAATTGAGGTCGCCGTAAACCCGGCTTCGCTCAGCATCAGGGAAAGCGCCATGGAGAAACAGGAGGCGTGCGCCGCCGCAATCAGTTCCTCAGGATTGGTGCCCTTCGCACCTTCAAAGCGGGTGTTAAACCCGTACGGTTGCTGGTTCAGAACGCCGCTCTCCGTCGAGACGGTGCCTTTGCCACGTTTCAGATCGCCTTCCCAGTGTGCCTGACCTTTCTTGTGGATCGTCATCGTTCACTCCTTTTATCCGTTAGGGATACTAAGTATAGAACACGCCTTTCTGGCCGTTAGCCGTAGGCGTTGAGAGATGCCATATCAATCACGAAACGGTACTTCACGTCGCTTTTCAGCAGGCGCTCGTAGGCCTCATTGATATCCTGAATTCTGATGACCTCAACGTCAGCCGCGATACCTTTTTCCGCGCAGAAATCGAGCATCTCCTGCGTCTCTGCAATGCCACCAATCGCCGAACCCGCCACCGAGCGACGGTTAATCAGCATCGGAATGGTGTTCACTTCCGGCAAATCGCCGAGCAGACCGACAAACACCAGTGTGCCGTCGAGGGTCAGCGTTGGCATATACGCATTGACATCATGCGTGTACGGGACGGTATCGATAATCAGATCAAACTGATTTTTCACCGCGTTCATTTGTTCCGGGTCGGTAGAGAGCACCACATGGCTCGCGCCCAGACGACGCGCATCCGCCTCTTTCCCCGGCGAACGGGTAAACAGCGTCACTTCCGCGCCCAGCGCGTGCGCCAGTTTCAGGCCCATATGCCCGAGCCCGCCAAGGCCAATCACCGCCACTTTGCTGTTGGCATCAATCTTCCAGTGACGCAGCGGCGACCAGGTCGTGATCCCGGCGCAGAGCAGCGGCGCTGCACCTTTCAAATCCAGCCCATCGGGAATGCGCAGAACGAAATCCTGACTCGCAAGGATGGTTTGTGAATAGCCGCCGTAGGTGGTTTGGTGATCGTGACGATCCTGTCCGTTATAGGTTTGCGTATTGCCTTCTTCGCAATACTGCTCCAGCCCGTCTTTACACGGTGAACAGTGGCGACAGGAATCGACCATACAGCCGATGGCTGCCAGGTCACCGGGTTTAAATTTAGTGACATTGTCACCTATTGCCGTCACCCGACCAACAATTTCATGCCCAGGAACAATGGGATAGGTGCTGAACCCCCAGTCGTTGCGGGCCTGGTGTAAATCTGAGTGACAAACGCCGCAGTACAACACTTCGATGGTCACGTCGTCCGGACGCGGTTCGCGGCGGTCAAAGGAGAACGGGGCCAGCGGCGTGGTGGGATTTTGTGCTGCATATCCTAAAACTTTCATGGAGTGACCTCACGATGAACAAAACGGGGAAACCTCAGCGCGAATCAAAAAGCATAGTTCAGGTATATGACAGCGTGACGTCCGTCGCACAAAGGGTTAAATCTCAGAGAGTTCCTGAAAGCGCCTGCAGCTGTTGCTATTTCGAGCAGAATGGTCAACTATCAATCTCGCAGGCAAATACCGTTGTCTGCGCTAAGGGGTAAATTTCGCCCGGCACCTCCGGGATTGACCTTGAAACCATTCACAGGATTAAGGAGTCAGCATGAAATCGAACCGTCAGGCACGTCATATCCTCGGCTTGAACTACAAGCTTTCAAACCAGAAAAAAGTCCTTATCGAAGGTGATGCAGAAACCCAGCATAACCACACTCATGCCACCGGGCGCAAACGCCGCACCGAGTAACATACCGACTTTTCAGCCCTTTCATCGATAAAGACCGACACCATCGTTTACATAAGATGGTGTTTTTTTTAGTTTCGAAACCGCAGCGTTTACCCTTTTTATTAACACTTGCTTTATACTTTGCCGCGCCGAAGTACCCGCCAGCCCTCTCGATTCACCTGACTGGGCAGGCCGTGATGACAAAGGATCAGTGAGATGTTAATCAACCATAAAAACAACCGTTCTCTTTATATCCCCTATGCAGGCCCCGTATTACTGGAGTTTCCACTCCTCAACAAAGGCAGCGCGTTTAGCCAGGAGGAGCGTCGCAACTTTAACCTCTTAGGCCTGCTGCCCGCGGTCGTGGAAACCATCGAAGAACAGGCTGAACGTGCCTGGATCCAGTACCAGGGCTTCAAGACCGAAATCGACAAACATATTTACCTGCGCAATATCCAGGACACGAACGAAACCCTCTTCTACCGCCTGGTCGAAAACCACCTCGACGAGATGATGCCGGTTATCTACACCCCGACCGTCGGCGCCGCCTGTGAGCGTTTCTCCGAGATTTATCGTCGTTCCCGCGGCGTGTTCATCTCTTACGAGAACCGTCACCACATGGATGACATTCTGCAAAACGTGCCAAACCACAACATCAAAGTGATTGTGGTCACCGACGGCGAGCGCATTCTCGGCCTCGGCGATCAGGGCATTGGCGGAATGGGGATTCCTATCGGCAAACTGTCGCTGTACACCGCCTGTGGCGGGATAAGCCCGGCGTACACCCTGCCGGTGGTGCTTGACGTCGGTACCAATAATCAGCAGTTGCTGAATGACCCGCTGTACATGGGTTCGCGCCAGCCGCGTATCACCGACGACGAGTATTATCAGTTTGTGGATGATTTCATTCAGGCGGTGAAACAGCGCTGGCCGAACGTGCTGCTGCAGTTCGAAGATTTCGCGCAGAAGAACGCCATGCCGCTGCTGAACCGCTATCGTGACGAGATTTGCTCCTTCAATGATGACATTCAGGGCACCGCATCGGTTACTGTCGGCACATTGATTGCCGCCAGCCATGCGGCGGGCAGCCAGCTCAGCGAGCAAAAAATTGTCTTCCTCGGCGCAGGCTCTGCCGGTTGCGGGATTGCTGAGCAAATCATCGCGCAGATCCAGCGCGAAGGCCTGACCGAAGAACAGGCGCGCGCCCGCGTGTTTATGGTTGACCGCTTTGGCCTGTTGACCGATCAGATGCCTAACCTGCTGGCGTTCCAGAACAAGCTGGTGCAAAAACGCGACAACCTGAAAGACTGGGATACCACAGAAGACGTGCTTTCCCTGCTGGACGTGGTACGCAACGTGAAGCCGGACATCCTGATTGGCGTTTCCGGTCAGACAGGACTATTCACCGAAGAAATCATTCGCGAAATGCACAAGCACTGCCCGCGCCCCATCGTGATGCCGCTGTCTAACCCAACGTCTCGCGTAGAAGCGACGCCGCAGGACATCATCACCTGGACCGAAGGCTGTGCGCTGGTCGCCACCGGCAGCCCGTTCGCACCAGTGACGTGGAAAGATAAAACGTACCCGATTGCCCAGTGCAATAACTCGTACATCTTCCCGGGCATTGGTCTGGGCGTGATCGCCTCCGGCGCGTCGCGTATCACCGACGAAATGCTGATGTCGGCAAGCGAAACGCTGGCCAGGCACTCGCCGCTGGCAAACAACGGTGAAGGCATGGTGTTGCCGGAGCTGAAGGATATTCATACCGTCTCACGGGCGATTGCGTTTGCGATTGGCAAAATGGCCCAGCAGCAAGGCGTGGCGGTGAAAACGTCTGCCGAAGCCCTGCAACAGGCAATTGATGACAACTTCTGGCAGCCGGAATACCGCAGCTACCGTCGTACCTCGATTTAATCTTTGTGCCAGAGGGTGCTGCGCCTACAAGAAATTGTAGGTCTTGCAGGCGTAGCGCCAATCCACAATCCCCGCTACACTCTCTGCACCCATCCACCTGCTGAAAATATAAAAGGAGGATCCCATGCTGTATTGTGAAAAGTTTACTTTTTCACGTACTTTTGGCGATCGCACCTGCTCAAGCGTTATCCGTACCGTGCTGCGATAACTTCTGCTTGAGCGAAGAAACCAAAGACTGAATCCCTTCCCTCGGCTTACCGGGTTATCGTCGGCGTTAACTGACGAGGCGTTCTTACGCCAGTAACACTTGAGTAAGTTCTATGACCACATTATTAAATACCCACTCGCTGTGCAGCGAAACGGCCTTCGGCCCCCTGTTCACAGACCTCTCCTTTACGCTGAAAAAAGGCGATCGCGTCGGGCTGATTGGCTATAACGGCTGCGGTAAAAGTACCCTGTTAAAACTGCTGGATGGCTCACAAACGCCTTCATCCGGCTACGTTTCCATTGCCAACCACTGCCTGCTGGCACGCGTGGAGCAACATTTGCCTGAATCTCTCGGGCCGCTGACGATGCTCGATGCGGTGCTGGATAATATTCCCCACGTCGAGCGGGAAATCCAACGCTGGCGTGCCGAAGCGCTGCTGGCGGAAATGGGTTTCAGTGGTGAAGACCAGGCGTTAACGGCCGCCACGCTGAGCGGTGGGCAGCATACGCGCCTGCTGCTGGTGCGGGCGTTGATAACCTCTCCGGACCTGCTGTTACTGGACGAGCCGGGTAATCACCTCGACCTGCCCACGCTGCTGTGGCTGGAGCGTTTCCTCAACGGCTGGAACGGCAGTTTTATCGTCGTTTCCCATGACCAACAGCTGTTGGATAACGTGACCAACACCAGCTGGATCCTGCGTGATCAGCAACTGCACAGCTTTTCCCTGCCCTGTAGCGCCGCCCGTCAGGCGTTGATGGAGCAGGATGAAAGCGATGCCCTGCGCTTCAAAGCTGAACAGAAAGAGATCGACCGGGTGGCAGCCAGCGCCAAACGGCTGGCAGTCTGGGGCCACGTGTATGACAACGAAGATTTGTCGCGAAAAGCCAAGCAAATGGAGAAACAGGTCGAAAGGCTGAAGGCAAGCCAGACCGACGTTACCGCAGGCAGTCAGTGGCGCTTACAGTTACATGGCGACCTGCTCTGGGCTGACCGTCTGCTGGAGCTGGAAACGCTGTCCGTTTCACCGGCGGCCGGAGTCGAGCCGCTGTTTCGTGTACCGATTGCTCGGTTGAAAAGCGGTGATCGGGTGGCCGTGATTGGCCGTAACGGCTGCGGGAAATCGTCGCTGCTGCGACTTATCTGGCAGCAATATCAGGCCAGCGTTATGACGGAAGGATTAACTATCCACCCGCGCGTGGCACTGGGCTATTACGATCAAACGCTACACCAGTTAGCGGATGGCGCCACGTTGTTTGACGCGCTGGAGCCGTTCGCACCTGCGCCGGAAACACGAAAAATGGCGTTAATCAGTGCCGGTTTTGCATGGGCGAGACATAGCCAACGCGTCGATTCACTGAGCGGCGGCGAGCGTTCCCGGCTGTTGTTTGTCGGCCTGACCCTGGCGCGCTATAGCCTGCTGATGCTCGATGAGCCTACCAACCATCTCGACATGGAAGGCAAAGAGGCGCTGGCGGAAACGCTGCAAACCTTCGCCGGAGGTGTGCTGCTGGTGAGCCACGACAGGCAACTGATGCAACGGAGCTGTAATCGTTTTTGGCTGATTGAAAATGGTGTGCTGGAGGAGTGGCACGATGCCGATGCAGCATGGGAAAGATTGCGCGAACCGCTCCCGGCCGCGCCAGATTCGAAGCCCGTTGTCGCACCGGAAACGACATCAGACGCCGTAGACGATTTGCTGGAAACCCTGCTTGTGCTCGAAACGCAGCTGGCTGACGACCTGGCACGTAAACCGAAGCATCAGAAACCTCAGCTTCAGGCCCAATGGCAGCGTGAAATTGAGGTGCTTACTGCGCGTCTGGAGTCGCTGTAATTCCCTTCCCAGGCACCTTCGGGTGCCTGTTTTTTTGTCTTAATATACAGCGATTCATAAGCTTAATTTATGGTTATGTGATTTTAAACACTACTAATTATCATAAAATTATTACGTTATGTTGCGATGGGCTTGCTAAATCAGCGGAATGCTTTAACTCTAAAGGAGTAACGACGTGCTTCACTGGCGCCGTACCTGCATTGCAGATTTTCATCCAAAAAGGAGACATACATGAAGGCTGCTGTTGTAACTCAAGACCATCAGGTCAATGTGACTGAAAAAACGCTTCGTCCGTTGAAGCATGGAGAAGCGCTGCTGAAGATGGAATGCTGCGGCGTTTGCCACACCGATCTCCACGTGAAGAATGGCGATTTCGGCGATAAAACCGGCGTCATTCTGGGTCACGAAGGTATTGGGGTTGTGAAAGAAGTCGGCCCGGGCGTGACCTCTTTGAAACCCGGCGATCGCGCCAGCGTGGCGTGGTTCTTCGAAGGCTGCGGCCACTGTGAATACTGTAACAGCGGCAACGAAACGCTCTGCCGCTCGGTGAAAAATGCCGGTTACAGCGTCGATGGCGGGATGGCCGAAGAGTGTATCGTCACGGCCGATTACTCGGTAAAAGTGCCGGACGGTCTGGAATCCGCGGCGGCCAGTAGCATCACCTGTGCGGGCGTCACCACCTATAAAGCGGTCAAAATGTCCGGGATCAAACCGGGCCAGTGGATTGCCATCTACGGTCTGGGCGGTTTGGGTAACCTCGCGCTGCAGTACGCGAAAAACGTGTTCAATGCCAAAGTTATCGCCCTGGACGTCAATGACGCGCAGCTGAAACTGGCGGAGGAAATGGGCGCTGATTTGATTATCAACTCCCGCAGTGAAGACGCGGCGAAAATCGTGCAGGAAAAAACCGGCGGCGCGCACGCGGCGGTGGTCACTGCCGTTGCAAAAGCAGCGTTTAATTCCGCGGTCGATGCGGTTCGTGCCGGTGGCCGTGTGGTTGCCGTTGGCCTGCCGTCAGAATCGATGAGCCTTGATATCCCGCGCCTGGTGCTGGACGGCATTCAGGTGGTCGGTTCACTGGTGGGCACGCGTCAGGACCTGATTGAAGCGTTCCAGTTTGCCGCCGAAGGCAAAGTGGTGCCGAAAGTGACGATGCGTCCGATCGGCGACATCAACGCCATTTTCAAAGAAATGGAACAAGGGCAGATTCGCGGCCGTATGGTTATCGACCTGCGGCATTAATCCGGCCTTAAACGACAAACGGCGCCAAAAGGCGCCGTTTTTATTGAGATCGGTCTTCTCAGCCTTTACTCCGACGATCGTTAATCCACTGTTTGACTTCAATGGTGAAAGTGTCCGGCGCTTTACGGAACATTTTACGGGCCAGGTCGAGCACGGTATGGCGAGCCAGTTCTTCTTCCATCCGCTGCTGAGCGCTGTCCATCACCGAACGCACGCCACATGGGCCATCGCAAACCCAGGATGGGGGCGCTTCGTCAAATAAGGCCAGACGCTGGCGGATCTCTCGACACTCGAACATCGATTTGTCACCGTCGATAGCCTGCACAATATCCAGCACGCTGATGAGTTCACTGGCCCTCGCCAGACGGAATCCACCGCCCTTACCTTCTGTGCTCACCACCAGCCCGGCGCGGGAAAGACGGGTAAAGATTTTTGCCAGATAGTCATAAGGCACGTTCTGCAGTTCGGCCAGCTCTCGCACGCTCATTTCACGCGCATCGCCATTCGCATCCACCATGCTCATCAGGCTGTGGATCCCGTACTCCACGCCAGAACTGTAAAACGCCATTTTATGATCCTCTTCGGTTTATTCACGGTGATGATAACTCAGATACTCAGAAAGATCTTGTCGGAGTTAACTCCGACTAGTATAGTGGCAGTTATTGGGGCCGAGCGGCCTGAAAATGCAGAAGGACAAAACATGAAACAACGTATTCTTATCATCGGTAGCGGTTTCGCAGGTATGTGGTCTGCAGTCAGTGCAGCACGTCTGGCGCATCTGCAGGGCAACGATTCTTTGGAAATCGCCGTGCTGGCACCACAGCCTGAACTGCGCGTCAGACCGCGTTTTTATGAAGCCAACGTCTCGACGCTGACCGCTGATTTACAGCCGCTGTTTGCCGAGCTGAATATCCGTTTCATTGCCGGTCATGCCGAGCGTATCGACGCCGTAGAAAACAGCATCTGGTACAAAACACCTGAGTCGCAGTCAACCTTTATCGCCTACGATCGCCTGATTATTGCCAGCGGCAGCCACCTGCACCACTTCGGTATCAAAGGTATCACTGAACATGGTTTTGATGTCGATCAGCTGGACTCCGCTCAGCGTCTGGAAGATCATCTGCACGCTCTGGCAAACCAGCCGGAAAGCCCTGCCCGCAATACCGTCGTCGTGTGCGGCGGCGGCTTCACCGGGATTGAACTGGCAACAGAGCTCCCTTCTCGTTTGAAAGCACTATTCGGTGATAATACACAGACCAGAGTTGTCGTAGTAGAAAGAGGTTCAGAGATTGGCGGCCGCTGGAGCGAAGCGCTCCGCGAGGTTATCCGAAACGCCTCTGACGAACTGGGGATCGAGTGGCGTCTGAATGCCGGCGTGGAAGTGGTCGATGCCACCGGCGTCACCTTGCAGGATGGCAGCCGAATCGACGCGGCTACCGTCGTCTGGACTGCCGGTGTGAAAGCCAGCCCGCTGGGGGAAAACCTCACCGCGGACCGCGATACGCTGGGTCGCTTTGTGGTGAACGAAGCGCTGCAAATCCCGTCATACAGCAACATTTTCGCGACCGGCGATATGGCTCATGCGAAATCAGATGATATCGGCAACACCGCGCTGATGACCTGTCAGCACGCCATTCAGCTCGGTAAGTTCGCCGGTCATAACGCCGCAGCCAGCCTGCTTGGCGTTGAAGGTTTGCCGTATCGCCAGGTGAATTATGTGACCTGTCTTGATCTCGGCGCGTGGGGCGCGGTGTACACCGAAGGCTGGGATCAGCAGCTGAAACTGGTTCGCGAAGACGCTAAAAAGCTGAAAATCGCCATTACTAACGAGCTTATCTATCCGCCAAAAGCCGATCGCGACGTGGCCTTTGCCGCCGCCGACCCGTTGGCGAAATTCGTGTAGATTCGCCGGGGTCCTAAGCACTTCCGTAATCCGGCCTTTGCGCCGGATTTTTTTCCTTTTACGACCGTAATACCGTAATCTTGGTCGTTTTCAGGATGAACAAGATTACGCTCATGACAAAACAAAAAGCCACGCTCATCGGGCTGCTGGCTATTCTGCTGTGGAGCACAATGGTGGGCCTGATTCGCGGCGTCAGCGAAGGCTTAGGTCCGGTCGGCGGCGCAGCGGCGATTTACAGCTGCAGCGGGCTGCTGTTACTCCTTACCGTCGGTTTTCCTCAACTCAAAACCTTTTCCTTTCGTTATTTAGTGGCAGGCTGCGTGCTGTTTGTCACCTATGAAATCTGCCTCGCGCTCTCTCTGGGCTATGCCGCCACGCGCCAACAGGCGATAGAAGTCGGGATGGTCAATTACCTCTGGCCAAGCCTGACTATCGCGTTTGCAATTTTATTCAACGGACAGAAAGCCCGATGGTGGGTTGTGCCGGGGCTGCTGATTTCCCTGCTCGGTGTCAGTTGGGTATTAGGAGGTGAGAACGGTCTGAACCTGGTGGAAATAAAAAACAATATTGCCAGCAGCCCGCTCAGCTATATTCTGGCGTTTTGTGGGGCTTTTATCTGGGCGACGTACTGCACCGTTACCGCCAAATACGCCAAAGGCAAAAACGGAATTACGCTTTTTGTTTTACTCACCGCGCTCAGTCTGTGGGTTCAGTATTTTTCCAGCCCTCAGCCCGCGATGATTTTCAGCTTGCCGGTAGTGTTTAAGCTTATTCTTTGCGCGTTGTCGTTAGGATTTGCCTATGCGGCGTGGAATATCGGTATTCTGCACGGCAGTGTCAGTTTGCTGGCGGTTGGCTCTTATTTTACCCCGGTGCTTTCTTCGGCGCTGGCGTCCGTTCTGCTCAGCGCCTCGCTCTCCTGGGCCTTCTGGCAAGGAGCCTGCATGGTGTGCGCAGGCTCCTTGTTGTGCTGGTACGCGACGCGAAACTAGTTATGCGGTCTGGCGCGCTTTCGCCAGGCCAAACCAGATCCCGACCGCCAGAACCAGCATCATGCTGCCCGCACTGAACAACGCCACGCTGTGCGAGGTAATAAAGGCACTTCTCGCCGCCTCAGCAACCGAATTTGCAAGCTCTGGTGTCAGGGTCTGAGCCAGTTGCATCGCCTCACCGATAGACGAACCTGCCCGGCTGGCTGCGTCAGTATTCAGTCCTTCCGGCAGAACAATCGACGAGGTATAGCTGCGGGTCAGAATCAGGCCAAACAGCGCAATTCCCAGACCGGCACCCAGTTCGTAAGCCATGGTTTCGATAGCCCCGGCCGCGGCCGCTTTTTCCTTCGGCGCTGCCGCCATGATCGCTGCCGTTGAGGCCAGTAAGGCGCTGGCGGCGCTAAAACCTAACAGCGTCATCAGGCCCCAGGCCTGCCATTGCTGGGTGCTGAAGTCGGTCATTGACAAGCCAAGGAAGCTGATAGCGCTCAGCGCCATACCGCCGGTTGCCACCTGACGCAGCCCCAAACGTGACACCAGAACCCCGGCAATCGGGCCACTAAAGCCGCTGGCCAGCATTAACGGCAGCATAAACAGTCCGGCTTCAAACGGCGTTTTACCGTGAACAAATTGCAGTTCTTGCGCCATCAGTAGCTCGAACCCCACCAGCGTGATCATCGCCGTGACCGCCATCATGACGCCGCTGAGAATAATGCGGTGTGTGAACAGGCGCATATCAATCATTGGCGTGCGGGCATTAAGCTGAATACGCACGAAGGCGGTGAGCAGCGTTGCACCAAACAGCAGCACAAGGCCGACAACCCACAGCGCCATCACGCTTTTCATTGCCGTTTTCGCGCTCCACACCAGCAGCAGAATAGCGACGATCAGCATCAGTGCGTGGCTGAAATTCAGCGGCTGTTCGCGGCGTCCGGCCTGACGTGGAACCACGCGCGCACTCAGCGCCATCACAAACAGTACGATCGGGACGTTGATCAGGAATACTGCGCCCCACCAGAAGTGCTCGAGCACGATCCCGCCGATCAGCGGACCAAACGCCGCGCCGCCCGATCCCACCGCAGCCCACATACCCAGCGCCATATTACGGTGGCGGGCTTCGCTGAAGGTATTGCGGATCCCAGCGAGCGTTGCCGGAACGATCATCGCGGCACCGATGGCCAGCACCGCACGCGCGGCAATCAGCCACTCCGCGGTGGTCGCAAACGCTGCACACAGCGAAGCCAGGCCAAACAGACCGCTACCGATAAGCAGCAGACGTTTAAAACCGATGCGGTCGCCCAGCGCACCCATCGGCAGAACCATACCCGCCATTACCAGCGAGTAGATATCAATGATCCACAGCAACTCGTTCCCGCTGGCTCCGAGCGACACGCTCAGCGTCGGCGCGGCGACGTGCAATACCGTGGCATCAATCGCTACCGGGATATACACCAGTACGATAGCAATCAACGTTAACCATTGACGAGACATAATTTTTCCCTCTTCAAAAACAAACTGGACACTTGTCCAGATTGCGATCCTGCTTGAGAGTTGAACGCTTGTCCAGCTTTTTGTTATCATTACCGTACTGCCACCAGGGACTGAAACTATGAGCTATCTGAATCGGGAAGACCGTCGGGAATCCATCATGCAGGCCGCCATTCGCGTGGCGCTGGAAGAAGGCTTCACTGCCATGACTGTCCGTAACATCGCCAGCCGCGCGGGGATTGCCGCGGGCCAGGTCCACCATCACTTCACGTCGTCGGGCGAACTGAAATCGCAGGCCTTTGTACGGGTGATCCGCGAAATGATGGAACTCCCGCTGGTCGAGGAAAATGCCAGCTGGCGCAAACGCCTGTTTGCGCTGCTTGGCAGTGAAGATCGACGACTTGAGCCGTATATTCGCCTGTGGCGCCAGGCGCAGTTGTTGGCCGACAGCGACCCAGAAATCAAAGGGGCCTATCTGCTGACCATGTCGATGTGGCACGAAGAAGCCGTCAGGCTGATAGTAGCCGGTGAAAAAGCCGGTGAATTTACTCTGCACGACAGCGCCAAAGACATTGCCTGGCGTTTAATTTCATTAGTCTGCGGGCTGGACGGCATATATGTATTGGGAATGCCGGAAGTCGACGATGCTGCTTTTAATCGTCATTTACACCGTGCCCTCGATCTCGAATTAATCTAGTTTAACTTACAATTAGTAACACTTAAGCGCAGCTATATTCCAGGCCCATTCGCGGGGTTGCGCTTTTTTATCTATCCTTCTTTCACATAACCCTAAAATTCCTTACTTTTCGCGGATCATTACGTTCCGTCGGTCTCTTTTTGCTTATTTTTCATAACGTACTGGTGCAGACGAGGGCGATATGTCACAACAAGATGAGAAGAATAATCATTACCTTTTGAAAAACTGGAAGCCTGAGAATCCGTTGTTCTGGGAAAACAAAGGCAAAGGTATCGCCCGACGAAACCTCTGGATTTCCGTAGCCTGCCTGCTATTGGCCTTCTGCGTATGGATGTTATTCAGTGCCGTCAGCGTCAATCTTAATAAAGTCGGATTTAATTTTACCACCGACCAGTTATTCTTATTAACCGCCCTGCCATCTCTTTCCGGGGCAATATTACGCGTCCCCTACTCCTTTATGGTGCCTATATTTGGTGGCCGATACTGGACGGTATTAAGCACCGTTATTCTGATTATTCCTTGTGTCTGGCTCGGAATTGCCATTCAAAATACTGCTACTCCGTACTGGGTATTTATTGTTATTGCCTTGCTGTGTGGATTTGCTGGTGCGAATTTCGCCTCGAGCATGGGAAATATCAGTTTCTTCTTCCCGAAAGCCCGGCAGGGCAGCGCGCTCGGTATTAACGGTGGGCTGGGCAATCTCGGCGTCAGCGTGATGCAACTCGCCGCACCGCTGGTGATTTTTCTGCCGATTTTCACCTTCCTCGGCGTGCACGGCGTAACGCAGGAAGACGGTTCAACGATGTGGCTGACCAACGCCGCCTGGATTTGGGCTCCGCTGCTGCTGATTGCCACCCTCGCCGCCTGGTTCGGGATGAACGATATCGCCAGTTCTAAAGCGTCGATTGCTGAACAGCTGCCGGTGCTGGGCCGGATGCACACCTGGATCCTCGCCCTGCTGTATCTGGCCACCTTCGGCTCATTCATCGGTTTTTCCGCCGGGTTCGCCATGCTGGCAAAAACGCAGTTTCCCGATGTGAACATCCTCAAACTGGCATTCTTCGGCCCGTTCCTCGGCGCACTGGCGCGTTCCTTCGGCGGTGTCATTTCCGACAAACTCGGCGGCGTGCGCGTGACGCTGATTAATTTCATTTTCATGGCTATCTTCAGCGCCCTGATTTTCCTCACCCTGCCAGGTGGCAGTTCGCCCGGCAACTTCCTCACCTTTTACCTCGTGTTCATGGGCCTGTTCCTGACCGCCGGACTCGGGAGCGGCTCAACTTTCCAGATGATTGCGGTGATTTTCCGCAAAATCACCATCGACCACGTGAAAGCCAAAGGCGGCAGCGACGAACAGGCGCAGCAGGAAGCGGTCACCGATACCGCCGCCGCGCTGGGCTTTATCTCTGCCATCGGTGCAGTCGGCGGATTTTTCATTCCGAAAGCCTTCGGCACGTCGCTGGCCATGACCGGTTCTCCGGTCGGCGCGATGAAAATCTTTTTGGTGTTCTACATCGTTTGCGTGGTGGTGACGTGGCTGGTCTACGGTCGCCGCCAGCCTTCCGCTAAATAATCATAACAATGTGAGCCCCCTAACCACGGGCCAGCCCTGGCCCCGTCAGGAGAAATGTCATGAGTAAGCTACTGGACAGGTTTCGCTACTTTAAGCAAAAAGAGGAAACCTTCGCGAACGGTCACGGCCAGGTGTACAACACCAACCGCGACTGGGAAGACAGTTATCGCCAGCGCTGGCAGTTCGACAAAATCGTGCGCTCCACACACGGGGTGAACTGCACCGGCTCCTGTAGCTGGAAAATCTACGTAAAAAACGGGCTGGTGACCTGGGAAACCCAGCAAACCGATTACCCGCGAACCCGCCCCGATTTACCCAACCACGAACCGCGCGGCTGCCCACGCGGGGCCAGCTACTCCTGGTATCTTTACAGCGCCAACCGGCTGAAATACCCGCTGATCCGCAAAAGCCTGATCTCCCTGTGGCGTGAGGCTCTCGAACAAAACCCTGACCCGGTTCACGCCTGGAATTCGATAATGCAAGACCCGGCCAAATGCCTGAAGTACAAACAGGCCCGCGGTCACGGCGGGTTTGTACGCTCCAACTGGAACGAACTGAATACGCTGATTGCGGCGGCCAACGTCTGGACCATCAAAAATTACGGCCCGGATCGCGTGGCGGGCTTTTCGCCAATCCCGGCGATGTCGATGGTTTCCTACGCCGCGGGGACACGTTATCTGTCGCTGCTTGGCGGTACCTGCCTCAGCTTCTACGACTGGTATTGCGATTTGCCACCCGCCTCGCCGATGACCTGGGGCGAGCAAACCGACGTGCCGGAATCCGCCGACTGGTATAACTCCTCGTACATCATCGCCTGGGGCTCGAACGTGCCGCAGACGCGCACGCCGGATGCACACTTCTTTACCGAAGTGCGCTACAAAGGCACCAAAACCATCGCCATCACCCCAGATTTCTCGGAAGTGGCCAAACTCAGCGACCAGTGGCTGGCGCCAAAACAGGGCACCGACAGCGCGCTGGCAATGGCGATGGGCCACGTCATGCTGCGCGAGTTTCATCTCGATAACCCAAGCGACTATTTCATCAACTACTGTCGCCGCTACACCGATATGCCGATGCTGGTGCAGCTCGATGCGCGTGAAGACGGCAGCTACGTGCCAGGCCGGATGCTGCGCGCATCGGATCTGGTTGATAACCTCGGCGAAAGCAATAATCCGCAGTGGAAAACCGTCGCCTTCAACACTGCGGGTGACCTGGTGGTGCCCAATGGCGCGATCGGCTTCCGCTGGGGTGAACAGGGCAAATGGAATCTTGAATCGATAGCCGCAGGCGCTGAAACCGAACTGCAGCTGACGTTGCTCGGGAATCACGACCGCATCGCGCCAGTGGCTTTCCCCTACTTTGGCGGCAACGAAAATCCGCATTTCCGCAGCGTGAAGCAGGACCCGATCCTGGTGCGTCAATTACCGGTTAAACAGTTGACGTTTGCCGACGGCGGCGCGGGTTTGGTGGTCAGCGTATACGATCTGATTTTGGCGAATTACGGCCTCGATCGTGGGCTGGACGATCCACTTTCGGCCAAAGATTACAGCGAAATAAAAGCCTACACCCCGGCATGGGCGGAACAAATCACCGGTGTGCCGCAGTATCACATTGCGCAAATCGCCCGTGAATTCGCTGATACTGCGCACAAAACCCACGGCCGTTCGATGATTATTCTCGGGGCCGGGGTCAACCACTGGTATCACATGGACATGAACTACCGGGGGATGATCAACATGCTGGTGTTCTGCGGCTGCGTCGGGCAAAGCGGCGGTGGCTGGGCACACTACGTCGGCCAGGAAAAACTGCGCCCGCAAACAGGCTGGCTGCCGCTGGCGTTTGCGCTGGACTGGAACCGCCCACCGCGCCAGATGAACAGCACCTCGTATTTCTACAATCACTCCAGCCAGTGGCGTTATGAAAAACTCACCGCCAAAGAGCTGCTCTCGCCGCTGGCCGACGCCAGTCAATTTACCGGGCACCTGATTGATTTTAACGTTCGCGCTGAGCGCATGGGCTGGTTGCCGTCCTCGCCGCAGCTCAATCTGAATCCTTTAAGCATTAAAGAGAGGGCCGACGCCGCGGGCGTAACGCCAGCCGATTACACCGCGCAGGCGTTGAAATCCGGCGATATCCGCATGGCCTGCGAACAGCCGGACAGCGGGAACAACCACCCACGCAACTTGTTTGTCTGGCGCTCCAATCTGCTCGGTTCATCGGGCAAGGGCCATGAGTATTTACTCAAATACCTGCTCGGTACCGAGAGCGGTATTCAGGGCGCAGCTCTCGGTGAAAGTGATGACGTGAAGCCGGAAGAAGTCGAGTGGCAAACCGCCGCCATCGAAGGCAAGCTCGACCTGCTGGTGACGCTCGATTTCAGGATGTCGAGCACCTGCCTGTTCTCCGATATCGTCCTGCCGACCGCCACCTGGTATGAAAAAGACGATATGAATACCTCGGACATGCATCCGTTCATTCATCCGCTGTCGGCGGCGGTGGACCCGGCCTGGGAAGCACGCAGCGACTGGGATATCTACAAAGGCATCGCCAAAGTGTTCTCTCAGGTGTGTGTCGGTCATCTGGGCACGGAAACTGACGTGGTGTTGCAACCGCTGATGCACGATTCTCCGGCCGAACTGTCGCAGCCGTTTGACGTTGCCGACTGGCGTAAAGGTGAATGCGAGTACGTACCGGGCAAAACCGGGCCGGGCATTGCGGTAGTGGAACGTGATTACCCGGCGACATATGAGCGTTTTACCTCACTCGGGCCGTTGTTGGACAAACTCGGCAACGGCGGCAAAGGCATTTCATGGAACACCGATAGCGAAATTGAGTTCCTCGGCAAACTGAATTATGTGAAGGCCGACGGCCCGGCGAAAGGCCGCCCACGCATCGAAACCGCTATTGACGCGTCCGAGGTTATCCTCGCCCTCGCCCCGGAAACCAACGGTCAGGTAGCGGTCAAAGCGTGGCAGGCGTTGAGCAAAATCACCGGACGCGAACATGCGCATCTGGCGCTGAACAAAGAAGACGAAAAAATACGCTTCCGCGATATCGTCGCCCAGCCGCGCAAAATCATCTCCAGCCCGACGTGGTCCGGTCTCGAGAGCGAACACGTCTCCTACAACGCGGGCTACACCAACGTTCACGAACTTATTCCGTGGCGCACCCTTTCCGGGCGCCAGCAGCTGTATCAGGATCACAAGTGGATGCGCGCGTTTGGTGAAAGCCTGGTGGCGTATCGCCCACCGATCGACACCCGCAGTGTCAGCCACATGAACACCATTCCGCCGAATGGTTTCCCGGAAAAAGCGCTCAACTTCCTGACGCCGCACCAGAAATGGGGCATTCACTCGACCTACAGCGAAAACCTGTTAATGCTGACGCTCTCACGCGGCGGGCCGATTGTCTGGCTCAGTGAAACCGACGCCAAAGAGCTCGGCATTGAGGATAACGACTGGATTGAAGCCTTCAACGCCAACGGCGCTCTCACCGCCCGCGCGGTGGTCAGCCAGCGCATTCCACCCGGCATGACCATGATGTATCACGCTCAGGAACGCATCATGAATATTCCAGGCTCTGAAGTGACCGGCCGACGCGGCGGCATTCACAACTCCGTGACCCGCATTTGCCCGAAACCCACGCACATGATTGGCGGTTACGCCCAGCTGGCGTGGAGCTTTAACTATTACGGCACCGTCGGCTCCAACCGCGATGAGTTCATCATGATCCGCAAAATGAAGAACATTAACTGGCTGGATGACGAAGGTAACGATCAGGTCCAGGAGGCGAAAAAATGAAAATCCGTTCTCAGGTTGGCATGGTTCTCAATCTCGACAAATGCATCGGCTGTCACACCTGCTCCGTGACCTGTAAAAACGTCTGGACCGGCCGCGAAGGCATGGAATACGCGTGGTTCAATAACGTCGAAACCAAGCCCGGTATCGGTTATCCGAAAAACTGGGAAGATCAGGAACAATGGGAAGGCGGCTGGATCCGCGGGATTAGCGGTAAGCTCACGCCGCGCCTCGGTGGCCGCCTTGCCCTGATGGCAAAAATATTCGCCAACCCGGTGCTGCCGTCGATCGACGATTATTACGAGCCGTTCACCTACGACTACCAGGATTTGCATCGCGCGCCGGAAGGCAAACATCTGCCTACCGCCCGCCCGCGTTCGCTTATCAGCGGGGAACGCATCAATAAAATCGAATGGGGCCCGAACTGGGAGGAACTGCTCGGCGGCGAATTTGAAAAACGCGCCAAAGACCGGAACTTCGAAAACATGCAAAAGGAGATGTATGGCCAGTTCGAAAACACCTTCATGATGTACCTCCCACGCCTGTGTGAGCATTGTCTTAACCCGAGTTGCGTGGCGACCTGCCCGTCAGGTGCCATCTACAAACGCGAAGAAGACGGCATTGTGTTGATCGACCAGGACAAATGCCGGGGCTGGCGCATGTGTATCAGCGGCTGTCCGTACAAAAAAATCTACTTCAACTGGAAAAGCGGCAAGTCAGAAAAATGTACGTTCTGCTATCCGCGCATTGAATCCGGCCAGCCAACCGTCTGTTCAGAAACCTGCGTCGGGCGCATTCGCTACCTCGGTGTGCTGCTGTACGATGCCGACCGCATTGAAGAAGCCGCCAGCACCGAACATGTGACCGATCTCTATGAGCGTCAGTGCGAGGTGTTCCTCAACCCGAACGACCCGGCGGTGATTGAAGAAGCGGTCAAACAGGGCATTCCGCAGAACGTGATTGAGGCCGCGCAGCAGTCGCCGGTATACAAACTGGCGATGGAATGGCAGCTCGCCCTGCCGCTGCATCCGGAATACCGCACACTGCCGATGGTCTGGTACGTGCCACCATTGTCACCGATTCAGTCCGTCGCCGATGCCGGCGCGCTGCCGCATAACGGCAATATTCTGCCGTCGGTCGAGAGCCTGCGCATTCCGGTTCAGTATCTCGCCAACCTGCTGGCCGCGGGCGACACTGGTCCCGTACTGCGTGCGTTGAAACGCATGATGGCGATGCGCCACTACAAACGCTCGCAAACAGTGGAAGGCGTGACCGACACCCGTGCGCTGGAAGAGACCGGCCTGACCGTGGAACAGGTGGAAGAGATGTACCGCTATCTCGCCATCGCCAATTACGAAGACCGTTTCGTGATCCCAACCAGCCACCGCGAAATGGCGAAAGAGGCCTTCCCGGAACGCAACGGCTGCGGATTCACCTTCGGCGACGGCTGCCACGGCTCCGACACCAAATTCAACCTGTTCAACAGCAAACGCATCGACGCGATCGACGTCTCCGGCGTGCGCCAGCATGGGGAGGGAGAATAATGCCGATCCTCAAGCTGATTGCGCTACTGCTGGAATACCCGGATGCGTTGCTGTGGGACAATCGCGACGACGCGCAGGCGCTGGTGACGCAGGATGCGCCCACGCTGGCGCCGTGGGTGGAGAACTATCTCAGCGCCCCGCTGCTCGACCAGCAGGAGCTGTGGTGCGACCTGTTTGAGCGCGGCAGCGCAATGTCGCTGCTGCTGTTTGAACACGTACATGGCGAATCCCGCGATCGCGGCCAGGCGATGGTGGATTTGATGGCGCAGTACGAACAGGCCGGTTTGCAGCTCGACTGTCGCGAACTACCGGACCATCTACCGTTGTATCTGGAGTTTCTCAGCACGCGCTCGCCGGAGGAAGCCCGCGAAGGCTTGCAGAACGTCGCACCGATCCTGGCGCTGCTTGGCGGCAGGCTGAAAGAACGTCAGTCAAACTACTATCAACTGTTCGATACCCTGCTTTTGTTGGCTAACAGCCCGTTAAGAAGTGACAGTGTCACTCATCAGGTGAAAACCGAACCGCGCGACGACACCCGACAGGCATTGGACGCCGTGTGGGAGGAGGAACAGGTGAAGTTTATCGAAGACAATGCCACTTCCGCCTGCGACAGTTCCCCCCTGCAAAGTTATCAGAAACGTTTTAGCCAGGACGTTGCACCGCAGTACGTTGACGTCCGTTCCGGAGGCCCCAAATGAGCCACTTCTTTGACGTCTTCTTTTACGATATTTACCCCTATATCTGCGGCTCGGTGTTTATCATCGGCAGCTGGCTGCGTTACGACTACGGGCAATATACCTGGCGCGCGGGTTCGAGCCAGATGCTCGATAAACGCGGGATGGTGCTGTGGTCGAACATGTTCCACATCGGCATCCTCGGCGTCTTTTTCGGCCACGCGTTTGGGATGCTGACCCCGCACTGGATGTACGAATCGTTCCTGCCTATTTCCGTGAAGCAGCAAATGGCGATGATTCTTGGCGGGGCGTGCGGCGTACTGACGCTAATTGGCGGGGCAGGCTTGCTGATTCGTCGGCTGTTTAATCCCCGCGTTCGCGCCACGTCGACGACTGCCGATATCCTGATCCTCAGTATTTTACTGATTCAGTGCATTTTGGGCCTGTCGACGATTCCGTTCTCGGCGCAGCACCCGGACGGCAGCGAAATGATGAAACTGGTCGGCTGGGCGCAATCGGTGGTGACTTTCCAGGGCGGCGCGTCAACGCATCTCGCGGGGGTCGTGCTGGTGTATCGCGTCCATCTGGCGCTGGGAATGACCATTTTCCTGCTGTTCCCGTTCACCCGTCTGGTGCACGTGTGGAGCGCCCCGGTGGAGTATTTCACGCGGCGCTATCAGATTGTGCGGTCGCGGCGGTGAGAGTGCGTATCCCTTTCCCTTTCAGGAAAGGGATACAGCAAAAGCTTATTTCCCGGCCTCACCATGCGTATCAAACGCCGTCATTACCGCGGCTAAATCCGCCAGTGTGAAGCCATTTTTCGGGTCGTCGACGCCCTGACCAAATTTATCCTGCAACAGCAAATACAAACTTTCGACATCCGGTAAATTGATTGACTCAACAGTATGCCCGTCTTGCTGATGGGTGAAATGGTAGTTGGTCAGCGTCAGTTTGCCGCCGTCTGGCAAATGGCGGCACATCAGCAGATGATGGCGGAAATGCGACTGCGGCCAGTGCGCCGACCAGAAATTTCCCGCCACGTAATCGGCAATATATTGTGGCACCAAATCAAAATGATACATCGACTGCCAGCGGTCATGGTGACGGAACTGCAAAATCCAGTCGTTACCTTCATTCAGCAGACGATAAACACCGTGCGGTGTGGTTTGCTCTTTGTTTGCCTGAAGCTGAATCGGCGCGGTCAGCGTTTGTCCGCCAAAGCCAACGTCAGCAATCCAGCGCTCACCGGCCAAATCAATCACCAGCAAACGATGCGTACGCGGCGGCATTTGCGGCGGATTAGACAACACTACGCGCCCCAGCACGCTACGCACATCAAAACCGATTTCACGCAGCACGCGTTCAAACAGGCCGTTCTGCTCGAAGCAGTATCCGCCGCGACGGGCGTGAATGAGCTTATCCTCAAGAGACTGATCGTCGAGCTGGATTTCGCGCGGCAGCAGCACATCCAGATTCTCAAAGGGAATGGTGCAGGTGTGGCGCAAATGCAGCCCACGCAGCGTTTCAATGTCGACCGCGACGGAATCGGTCCAGCTCAGACGGGCTAAATACGCAGTTAAAAATGGGCTCATACGGCCTCCATGCTTCAGTGATTATGCTTTTTATAACGTATTTTATTTTTCCGACAGGCGATTTTGTGCGGTCATTTTTTCCGTTTGTGCGCCATCGCTATTTTCCGCAGCCGGAACACGCTTAAATGCAGCAAACAACCAGGAGAATTGCTATGAGCCGTTTTCGTCCCGTGGAATTAAAACATGCCAGCCGCCTGCTCAATCATGGGCCAACGGTGCTTATCACCAGCTACGACGAGAGTATTGACCGGCGCAATATCATGGCCGCCGCGTGGTCGATGCCGGTGGAGTTTGAACCACCGCGCATTGCTATCGTGGTAGATAAAAGCGCCTGGTCGCGCGAACTTATTGAACGTAGCGGAAAGTTCGGCATCGTCATTCCCGCCGTGGATGCGGCGAACTGGACCTACGCCGTCGGCAGCGTCAGCGGGCGCGATGAGGATAAATTCAACTGTTACGGTATTCCGGTCGAACACGGCCCGGTGCTTGGCCTGCCGGTCGTCGAAGAAAGATGTCTGGCGTGGATGGAGTGCAAACTGCTGCCCGCGACGGCAGCGCAGGAAAAATACGACACGCTGTTTGGCGAAGTGGTGGCGGCAGCCGCCGATGAACAGGCCTTCATTGCCGGGCGCTGGCAATTCAACGGCGATCGCCGCAATACGCTGCATCATCTCGGCGCTGGCACCTTTGTCACCAGCGGCCGGATGATTAAAGCAGCGGAGTGATTTGTAGTTATCGCCGAAAAATGTATCAAACGGCGTTAGGTCCAGGGAACAGCCCCCCTGACGCCCAAAAATCCCGCCTGTTAATAATTATAAGTATCCTTCCTCCATTAATATTTACTTGCTGAATAAAAAAGCACAAACAACCACCATTACTCCTTGATTTTATTAATATTGAAAAAAGACAAATAACTTCTTTACTTGTTGCTGGTGGTCGATGGGACTTTAATATGTATGGCTAAGCGGAAGTGACTATGTATAAAAGGATTTTTTAAACACAGCTCACCCTTTACTTACAGAAAGTAACTAACGGTAACAGTGCGACCTTTACGGCTGAGATAAAGGATGCACATGACACCATCCTTGACGCACGAAAACGTAATCGGCATCACCGTAATACGTTGCATACCCATCAGGAATCATATTATACCCTATAGTAAAATGCCTCATTCTCGTCGTCAGGCCCGTCAGGATAAACGTACTCTTGATGGCGAACTGAATTCCGGACAGTATTTAACCCCCAACGTTAACAATAATATCTTAGAGAGCATTATCAATCAGGACGGAAAGGTTGTCAGTAGCCCGCAAGGCGTCAACATCAACGGAAAAACCAGTGCGTTGATGCTTCATAACAAAATACTGGAAGCTTTTATTTCCATTAATATACTTAACGAGCCAGGTGAAATTGGTATTTATCTGGATCGATACACAGCAGAGTTGAGCAAAGTCATTAATAAACTCACTTTTGATAATGAACTGGGGGACCTGCGAGTATTTTTGAATGGTTCAGAAAAAAAGCTCAGAGAAGTATTCAACGCTACAACTTTTAATCCTCTTTCTGCCAGTTCAGACCAGATAGGTCGGATGCCAGAGGGTTCCAAAGATGAGGTGACTGACTGGTTATACAAAGAGTTGAATGCCATAACAAAGTCACACAATTTCAAACTCGTGCTCACCAAAGTCAAAGCACTCAGTTCATTTGGCACGACCATCTGGCAACTGCTTTCTCCCGCCGATATCAGGGTTGCTGATGCTAATGCTGCCTCTTTGGAGCGTTTATTTTATCAGTCTGAACTCAGAAATTCCGGCAACATAAACGCCAGTTTTTCTGAATTTCGTCAGAATACTCGTTCAGCGTTGTTTGATAATCCTACTACACGTGCGCGAAGTGAAAGGATGCCAGTGCTGAATGGCGTTCCTGTCAAGGGGGTGTATTCCGATGCGGCCACGCATGGTCTTGGTTTTGGTCAGGTGGTCCAGAGATCAACTGACCCGGAAGAAACGAATAAATTGTATAATTTACTTGCTGGTGAGCATAACGTGCCTAATAGCCAGATAAACGCCATACGCCGGCAGAATGCACCTATTGGTGATCTCAACCGCCCTTATATGCTGACTGATAATGAATTTAAAAATTTACCAGGGAAATGGGACGAAAAGGATAAAAACTCGTTACCCCAGCCACACAACCCTTACAGTGTCAAAGAGAAGCAACCAGCGGCATATTCCCTTTACAATATCAAAAGAAAAATAATCGAGCAGCGACTTAGTCATGGGGTAGGAATCAACCGCTGGCAACCATACGGGCTTTTCGGCACTTACGCTAATCTGGCTGGATTCCCCTCTGCTGGCGCACAGTCAGGAGGGACGACAGATGTAATGCTGGCTTTACAGATGTTAAGTGGGTGAGCATATATAGTCCGATTAATAGCAGAGCAGTAGAAGCCATCACCCTGGCAGTTGCGGCATTTATGAACTTTGGTGGTTATCATACCTTCTCAGAGGTTTACCCGGTTGGCATGTCCGTAGCACATAATGAAATGATGAACCCTGTTACCACAGCCACGGGATTCAGCCATTCACCGTTATATCTGAATATGCTGACAAGTTACTGTAAATTTAACCCTAAGGTTAAAAACGAGAATACGTCCAATAATCTTTGGAAATTCTTCTATGAATACAAGGCGCAGACTATTTCTCACCGTAATCCAACTATTTCCGAAGAATAAGGGCGAAATGTAATGACGAGCGTCAATCTGTTGCTTTACAGCGTGACGCTCTGATTGCAGACGAAGCAGGGTGTTTTTTACAGACTGTATCCCGGTTTTTTGAGCAACGTCTCGAGCTGCGGACCAATCTCTTTGTCCCAGACCTGTGCTTTCCAGTCGGCTTCAGCCACCTGCTCCAGACCAACGCTAATTGCGCCGTCTTTACTGCCAAGATGACGGGTAATCGCAGCGGCAATATCCGCGGCCAGCGCGTCCTTTTGTTCGTCGTTCAGGTCACGGGGAAAACATTTGATAGCTACATGCGGCATGGTGGTCTCCTTATTGTGTTCCCTAAAACTATCATCTTCTCAGCGGCCTAATTAGCGTTTTGTGCAGTTATGATGTCGTTTTCGCTCAGGACGTGGTG
This sequence comes from Scandinavium hiltneri, assembly GCF_024764835.1. Taxonomy (GTDB): domain Bacteria; phylum Pseudomonadota; class Gammaproteobacteria; order Enterobacterales; family Enterobacteriaceae; genus Scandinavium; species Scandinavium hiltneri. Next base: position 53,534 of record NZ_JALIGE010000069.1, read on the forward strand.
CAGTGCTTCACGCTTTTCAATGTGGTCTGCAATGGCGCTCAGGCGTGGACAGTTTTCGGCAAACCACGCTGCACGCGGGCCCCAGGTTCGCATCACCACGATATACGCATCCATTAACGTGACGTTGTCACCCATCGCGTACGGCCCCACCAGTTGACCATCAAGCCATTGATACAGCGTTTTCCGGTAAGCAATACAGCTATTTTGCAGCTGCTCCGGGGCGCCAGGCGCAAAGCGTTCAGGGTAATCAGCATAGGTAAACGTCGGATAGACGTTCGCCACCAGCCACACCAGCAGACGCTGAAACAGCGTGCGCTGCGCTGAGCCAATGGGCGGTGCCAGTTCGGGACGATGGTCGAGGATCATCAGCGCAATGGCGGCGGATTCGGTCATTACGCTGCCATCGTCCAGCCGCAGGGTCGGCACCTGACACAGCGGATTGATTTGGGCCAGCACGTCATGCTGCGGGCCGGGATTATCGAAGCCGTTCACGTTGACAAAATGGTACGGCATCTCTGCCATCGTCAACATCACTTCGCTGATTGCCGAACCCCAGCCCGGCACACCATAGAGCGTTAACATACGTTTGCCTCCTATGAATGCAGAAACAAAAGTATGGACCAGATTCCGGCATAGGGGTTTTGGACTCGTCGATTGAGACTGCCCCCGTCATCGGTCTATTTTGTGACTTATGTCGAAAAAATCAGCTTTAATAGACTTTAACATAGATACTAGTATGGTAATTAGGTTTTCAGCTAAAGGTGTGATGAGTATGCAAATGACAATGCGCTGGTTTGGACCAGCAGAAGATAAGATTTCCCTGCAACACATACGACAGGTGCCTGGCGTGGAAGGCATTGTGGGGGCGTTGTACGATGTTCCCGTGGGCGAAGTCTGGCCAAAAGATAAGATTCTGGCGCTGGCCACGCAGGCGCGTGAAGCGGGTTTGAAGCTGGAAGTTATTGAAAGTGTGAATATTCACGATGAGATTAAAATCGGCAGCCCTGGGCGCGACCGCTATATCGAGAATTATCAAACGACTATCCGCAATCTGGCTGAGATCGGCATTAAAATCATCTGCTACAACTTCATGCCGGTCTTTGACTGGATGAAAACGGATATGAACTATATTTTACCGGATGGCTCTCTGACGATGGCCTTTGAAAAGAAAGGCATCGACAAAAGTCTTGAGGATGTTGTTAAAGATGTTCTCGATAATTCAAACGGTTTCGCCCTGCCCGGTTGGGAGCCAGAACGTCTGGCTAAAGTGCAAGAGTTATTTGCGCAATACAAAGATGTCGATGACGACAAATTACGCGAAAATCTTGTCTATTTCCTGAAAGCCATCATTCCGGTATGTGAAGAGGTCGGGATTAAAATGGCGATTCATCCCGACGATCCGCCCTACTCCATCTTCGGGCTGCCGCGGGTTGTGAAAAATCGAGACGATCTTGATTGGCTGTGTAATGCAGTTGATTCCGAAGCAAATGGGATTACGTTATGCACCGGCTCAATTGCCGAAGATCCTGATAATAACGTTTACGACATACTGGCTGAGTTTACTCAACGCAAACGCATTCATTTTGCCCACGTACGTAATATTAAGATTATTAAAGATAAAGATTTTTATGAGTCGGCGCACTTATCACAATACGGCTCACTGGATATGTACAAAGTAATGAAATCGTTGCATGACAATGGCTTTGATGGCTATATTCGCCCCGATCACGGACGCTTTATTTGGGGTGAAACTGGCCGCCCCGGATACGGTTTATACGACCGGGCATTAGGTGTAACCTATCTCCTCGGTCTGTGGGAAGCACTCGAAAAACAAGATTAATATCCAGGCCGGCTATCCAGTCGGCATTTATTCAATGCGTTGAATGCAGGTAAACATATGTCCCCCTTACTGGCTCTGTTTTGGGTTCTGGTTGGTATCGCCCTTCTCGTCATAATGAATCTAAAATATAAATTCCACAATATATTTGCGTTGCTGATTGCGGGCATATTTGTCGCTATTATGGAAGGCATCCCAGTCGATAAAATTGTTCCGGTCATTCAGGATGGTCTCGGCGGTATTTTAGGGCATCTGGCACTTATTATTATATTTGGGGCGATCATTGGCCGGTTTATGACCGAATCAGGCGCCAGCCAGCAAATTGCCGATACCGTCATTAAGCGCTGCGGCACGCGTTTCTTGTCAACCGGACTGATGTTTGTTGGCGTCATTTTTGGGATTGCGATGTTTTATGAAGTGGCATTCTTGATAGCTATGCCGCTGGTATTGAATATTGCCAAAAAGGCGAACATTCCCTACATGAAGCTGGTTGTTCCTACGGTGGTAGGCGCCACGCTGGGGCACAGTCTTTTCCCACCACAGCCTGGCCCGGTAGCGCTTATCAGTGCATTTAATGCCGATATTGTTCAGGTGTATCTGTACGGAATCATTGTCATTATCCCTGCTCTTTTTTGCACCGGGATTTTACTGCCTAAATTTTTGCCCGGCATTAAATCAATCCCCCTGAACTCTATGATGAAACCGGTAGAAGAGAAGTCGTCAGCCGATCTTCCTTCTTTTGGTATCAGTATGCTAATACCTCTGATTCCGGCCGTGCTGATGGTGGTGGCATCGGTGGTAAAAGGATTTATGGGCGTCGATAGCGGCCTGGCAAAACTCTGCACGTTTTTAGGCAGCGCAGAAATCAGTATGCTGCTGGCAACAATGGCGGCCATTTGGTTTTTGGGTAAGAAACGAGGAATGTCCACTGAGAATATTACGCATTGCGTGAGTGATTCCATTGCCAAAATTGCCAACGTCCTGTTTGTTATCAGTGCAGGCGGGATCCTGAAACAGGTGATTATCGTCTCAGGTGTTGGGGGCCATATTGTCAGTATTATGAGTGACGTCTCACTCTCGCCATTTATTGTCGCGTGGATAATCACGGCTATTATTCGCATTCTCACCGGCCAGGGTGCAGTCGCGGCTATCACCTCAGCCGGCATTGTCGCGCCAATGGTTAATGCATTTCATCTGAATCCAGCGCTAATGTGCCTGGCCGTCGCCTGTGGCAGTAATACGATAACGCTAATGTACGATGGCGGTTTCTTATTATTCAAAGAGACTTTTGGTATATCCATGAAAGATACCTTCAAAACATGGGGACTACTTGAACTCATCAGCTCGATCGTCGGATTACTGATGGTATTGTTACTCAGCCTCGTGATTACGTCATAACGTTTATGCCTTTACGCCGTGGACCCAAATTATGGATAGGTGATCCCCGGCGGGTTAACGTCGGACTGCGCCACGCCCTCGCCGTCTTCACCCCAGCGCGCCAGAATACGCTGTACCTCACCGCGTTCAATACCGCCGTTCAGCGCGGCTTGCAGAGCATACACCAGCTGATTGCCCTTTTTGGTGGTGGTCGCCACATACGCTTTTTTCGGCCCCAGGCCGACGACGCTAGTTTTCCCGCTCAATGCCGCTTTATACGCCGAAACGGACTGCGGGCCGAAGAACACGTCGGCGCGTCCGGACTGAATGTAGAGATTGGCGGAAGCGTCATCAGTCAGGTACACCGGCAGCGCAGGCGTGCGCCCTGCTTTTTCGTTCTCAGCATTCCAGCCGAGTAAAATGCGCTCCTGATTCGTACCAGAACCGACAATCACCTTCTTACCGGAGAGATCGGCCGGCCCTTTAACCGTCGTTATCGGGCTCCCCGTTTTCACCGAAAACGCCAGCGAATCGACGCGATAGGTCGCAAAATCAAATTTCTGTTTGCGCTGTTCGGTGACCCCTATATTCACCAGCGCCACGTCATAGCGCCCGGAAGTAATGCCGAGCGGCCAGTCTTCCCACGCCGTCGGGACCAGTTTCAGCTTAAGGCCAAGGCTACCCGCCAGCAGTCGGGCGATATCCGGATCGCTGCCAATCCTTGTGCGGTTATCGCTGGCCAGTAACGCCAGCGGCGGAGAATTTAGCGCAGAAATCGCCACCGTCAGCGTGCCCGGTTCGACAAACTTATAGCTGCCGGGGATCTTTGCGATCGCCGCCTCATCGCGTACTACCGGCAGCGGCTGCTCATTCGCCTTCAGGTCAATGCGCCCTTCTGCCATCGCCGAGCTGGCGCACAGCAGCCCACCCAGTAACATCCATTTATTCATGACAGTACCTTTGATAAAAATTGTCGGGTTCGCGGGTGCTGGGGGCGATTCAGGACCGCGTCGCTTTCGCCCTGTTCCACAATTTTGCCGTCGACCATAAATACCACCTGGTCCGCCACTTCGCGCGCAAAACCAATCTCATGCGTCACCACCACCAGCGTGGTGCCAGACCGGGCCAGCTTTTTGATAACGTCCAGCACTTCACCCACCAGTTCAGGATCGAGGGCCGACGTGGGTTCATCAAACAGCATCACTCGCGGATCGAGCGCCAGCGCCCGCGCAATGGCAATGCGCTGCTGTTGCCCACCCGACAAATGTCGCGACCAGGCATCGGCCTTATTGCGCAGCCCGACCACGTCCAGCAGCGCATAAGCACGTTCCGTCGCCTGCTTACGGCTCAGTTGGCGATGCGCCACCGGCGCTTCAATCAGGTTTTCCAGCACCGTCATGTGCGGGAACAGATTGAAATTCTGAAACACGTAACCGACGTTCACGCGCTGGCGTAGGATCTCTTTTTCCTTGAGTTCGTACAGCTTATCGCCCTGCCGGCGATAGCCAATGTAGTCCCCATCAATCTGGATAAACCCTTCATCGACGCGCTCCAGATGATTAATGGTGCGCAGCAACGTCGATTTTCCCGATCCTGACGGGCCCAAAATCACCGTCACCGTTCCGGGCGGGATCTCCAGCGACACGTTATCCAGCGCTTTATGGCGACCGAAAAATTTACTGACGCCGGTAATCGAAATATGGCCTTCAGGAGAGTTGAGCATGGGCAGCCTCCGGGGTTGGTGTGGCGGTAGATACCGCGGCGCGGCTGCGGTTGCTGTTCACAGCGGAGCGGCGTTCGCTCTTCGCCAGCGCCCGTTCAACCAAATACTGAATGGCGGAGAGGAAACTGGTGATCACCAGATACCACACTGCACCCACCATCAGTAGTGGAATGACTTCCTGCGTGCGGTTGTAGATCATCTGGATGGTGTAAAACAGCTCCGGCATTGCCAGTACGTACACCATCGCGGTGCCCTTCGCGAGGCTGATAATTTCGTTGAAACCGGACGGTAAAATGGTGCGCAACGCCTGCGGTAAAATGATGCGTAGCGTGCGTCGCCAGGCGGGTAAACCGAGCGCTGACGCGGCTTCATATTGCCCATGATCGACCCCAAGAAAACCGCCGCGAATGATTTCTGCCGTGTAGGCACTTTGCACCAGCGTCAGACCCACCACCGCCGTTGAAAACTGGCCGAGCACGTTAATAGTCTGGTAACTGGCCCACGTAATCCCGGTAAACGGAATGCCGACCGACAGCGTGTCGTAGAGATACGAAAAGTTGTACAGCACGATCAGTACCACGATCAGCGGCAACGAGCGGAACAGCCAGATGTACGCCCACGCCAGGCTGCTGAGCAACCAGGAGGACGACAGCCGGCACAGCGCCAGCAGGCCACCAAACATCACGCTCAGTACCGTGCCGAGCAACGTTAACAGCAGCGTTTGCCCAAGCCCTTCCAGTATCACCGGGTCAAAGAACCAGCGGGCGAATACTGCCCATTCCCAGCGCGGATTAAAGGCCACCGACTGCACCACAATCGCCAGCACCAGCAGCGCCACGCCTGCCCCAACGATACGCAGCGGATATCGCGCGGGCACCACTTTGATGGTTTCGTTGCTCTTCATTGTCATTCCTCAGGCACTTTTGCTGAGCACCGGCAGCGCCAGCGCTTTGGTGAACCGCAGCCGACCGTCAAACGGCGGACGACTGTACTCTTCCGGGTCGCGATCGAGATCGAACTGCGGCTGATAGCCCTGGCTGAGATACAAACGCACCGCTTCCGGCTGGCGGAAACCGGTGGTCAGGTACATCTGCACATAGCCCGCGAGCCGTGCCCGACGTTCAAGTTCTGCCACCACCCGACCGGCGAGCCCTTGCTGGCGCAGCGTTTTGTCGGTCCAGATGCGTTTAATTTCCGCGGTCTGCTCGTCATAGGGTTTGTACGCCCCGGTGGCGATGATCGCGCCGTCGCGCTCCAGCACGATAAACAACCCCTGTGGCGCGAGATACCACTCGGTCTGTTCCACTTCCGCATCACGCGAAAAGTAGTCGCCGTAACGCGCGGCATACTCGGCAAACAGACCGTCTAAAATCGGCTCAAGCTCGGCATCTTCCGGGGAAACATCACGAAAGCGTTCAGTCATGGTGAGGCTCCTCAGTCGCCGAGTCCGGCAGGGTTGAGTTCAGAATGCGGAATGCGTTCTACGCTTTCGCCCCAGCGGTTCAGCACTTTGTCGTAGTCACCGTTCTGGATGACGCCGTTCAGCGCCGTTTGTACCGGTTCAGCTAAACCACTGCCTTTTTTCAGCGTTACAGCGATGTGCGCCGCCTTCGGCCAGCCGCCGTCGACGCTGCCGACCAGCTGCGTTTTACCGTTGAGCGCTGCTTTCCACGCACCAATCACGTTCGGACCAAAATAGGCATCGGCGCGTCCGGACTGCAGCGCCAGGGTTTGCGCCGCATCATCTTTGGTGTAAACCGGGATAAACGGTTTTAAGCCCTTTTTGAGGTTTTCCGCATTCCACGCCAGCAGAATGGCTTCCTGGTTGGTACCGGAGCCGACGATAATCCGCAGCCCGGCGATATCTTCCGCTTTCTCAATCTTGCCAATTGAACTGCCCGATTTGACGTAGAACCCCAGCGAATCTTTGCGGTAGGTGGCAAAATCAAACTTCTCTTTGCGCTCTTTGGTCACCGTAATATTGCTGACTGCGGCATCATATTTGCCGGAGGCCACGCCGAGCGGCCAGTCTTCCCAGGAGGTCACTACCACGTTGAGCTGCAGCCCGAGGCTGTCGGCGACCAGACGGGCGATATCCACTTCGCTGCCGAGCAGGGTTTTGTTGTCATCAGAAAACACGGTCAGCGGCGGCTGATTCAGGCCCGCCACGGCAACGGTGAATTTGCCCGGCACCGCCGGTTTAAAGCTCGCGGGGAGTTGAGCTATCGCCGACGGATTTTTATCGGTATTCACCGGCGTTTTATTGGCCTCTACGCTCACGCCTGTACCGTTAATAGTGACGTCGCTGGCCTGCACCAGCCCGGAAAATGCCAGCGCGATTGCCAGCAGTAACGATGATTTTTGCATGGTGAAGTCTCTCTTATTGTTTTGTGAACAGTGCTGGCAATTATTGTGTGAACTGATTGACGGGCAGCGTCAGCCCGAGGCTTTCACGAAGCGTTGTGCCAGGATAATCCTGACGGAACAGACCACGCGCCTGCAGCACCGGCACAACCCGGTCGACAAAGCGTGGGAAGGTATCCGGCGTGCCGCCCTGGATGATGAAACCGTCTGCTGCGTGGCTGTCGAACCACAGCTGTAAACCGTCGGCAACCTCCTCCGGCGTGCCGGAAAATCGCGGGCGTGGACTGGCCGCTTCCAGCGCCACCTGCCGCAGGGTTAACCCGCGCACGCGGGCATTGCGTTTGATTTCATCCGTGGTGCTGCGGAAACTGTTCTGTCCGAGGTCGCCCAGTTCAGGGAAAGGTTCATCCAGCGGATACTGGCTGAAATCGTGATGTTCGAAATAACGCCCCAGATAATTCAGCGCGTCTTCCACTGACACCAGCGCGGCAGTGGTCTGATATTGCTGTTCCACATCGTCGGCGTCATCCCCGACAATTACACTTACGCCCTGGAAAATATGCAGCTCATCAGCTCGTCGGCCGTGAATTTCGAGCTGGCTTTTCACATCGCGATAAAAATCCTGCGCTTCTGTCAGGGATTCATGATGGGTGAAAATAGCGTCGGCGTGGGTGGCGGCTAATTTTTTGCCGTCATCTGACGCACCCGCCTGGAATATAATCGGCCTGCCCTGCGGCGTACGCCCAATATTCAGCGGTCCAGCAATCTGGAAAAAATCACCGTGATGATAGAGGGTGTGCAGTTTTGACGCGTCGAAGAACTGCCCGCTGGCCTTGTTACGCACAAACGCATCGTCTTCCCAGGAATCCCACAGCCCTTTTACCACCTGCAAATATTCATCGGCGATGCGATAGCGCAGCGCGTGTTCGGGATGCTGTGCACGGGAAAAGTTCTTCGCCGACCCTTCCAGGGGCGACGTCACCACGTTCCAGCCCGCGCGGCCATTGCTCAAATGGTCGAGGCTCGCGAACTGGCGGGCGGTGATAAACGGTTCGCTATAAGATGTCGACAGCGTGCCGACCAGACCGAGATGCTGCGTCACGCTCGCCAGCGCCGATAAGACCGTCAGCGGTTCAAAGCGATTTAAAAAATGAGGGATCGACTTTTCATTGATATACAGGCCGTCGGCAACAAAAATAAAATCCAGCTTGCCCTGCTCCGCTTTTAACGCCGTTTGTTTCACAAACTCAAAATTAATACTGGCATCGGCCTGCGCCGCCGGATGACGCCAGGCAGACATATTTCCAGATGCACCATGTAATATCGTGCCAAGCCGTAATTGTCGTGCTGTAGACATAATGACCCCTTACCCTGCCGGTAATAAAAATTAAGAATGAAATTAAAGGTGCTGTAAGGCTTTTTCTGCCAGCGTTGCGAAATAGTGCGCCGCCGGAGTGATCAGTTTTTCATCCGGATTAAACGCCGGATGGTGCAGGCCAAATTCACTGGCGCTGCCGATACTGACGAATGCGCCAGGCGTCTGCTGCAAATACACGGCAAAATCTTCACCGCCCATGTGTAAATCTGCGGTGGCGGTGTGATAACCCACTTCGTCGGCCACGGTGGTGGCGAATTCGGCCCATTCGGCGGTATTCACCAGTGCGGTTGGCCCCGCGTGCCAGATAACGTCGATTTGCGCCCGGAATGCGCCAGCAAACCCGGCGGCGATTTCGCTCACTCGGGCTTTAACCTGCTGCTGAACGTCGGTTCGATGGGTGCGCAGCGTGCCTTCCAGTTCAACGTTTTCTGGCAGCACGTTCCAGGTATTGCCGCCCTGAATGCGCGTCACGCTCAGCACCATCGAATCCAGGGTGTTTACTTCGCGACTGGCGACGCTTTGCAGAGCGCTCACCAACTGGCTGGCGAGCAGGATCGCATCTTGTCCTTCATGAGGGCGGGCTGCGTGGGCACCCTTTCCGTGCACCCGCATCACGAAACGATCTACGTTGGCGTAGAACGCCCCGCCGCGAGTGGCAAAGGCGCCCACCGGCAGCCCTGGTTCGTTATGCATACCGAAAATGGCGGAAACGCCTTCCAGCGCTCCGGCGCGGATCAGCGTTTTTGCGCCGCCAAAATTCTCTTCGGCAGGTTGAAACAGAATACGGACTCGCCCCGGTAACTGTGCTTCGCGGGCGTTGAGCAGCAGCGCCGCGCCAAGCATCACGCTGGTGTGAATGTCATGGCCGCAGGCGTGCATGACGCCTGCATTTTGCGAACGGAATGCTACGTCTGCGGCCTCTTCAATCGGCAGAGCGTCGATGTCTGCGCGCAGCGCTATCACTTTTTCGCCCTGCCCAATCTCAACCACCAGGCCGGTTTTCAATGCATAGGGCAAAATCGACAGCCCGGCGCTTTGCAACCAGTCACGAATGCGCGCGGTGGTCGCCACTTCCTGTAAAGACAGCTCCGGGAACTGGTGCAACTCGCGCCGCCAGGTAATCAGCTGTTGTTCAAAGCTCATGACAGCACCTCCGCGCGGTTAAGTTCTTCTGCCAGCAGGCGCAACGACGCCAGACGGGCCGCACCTTCAGCCACCGGGGTGTCGATAATGAATTCGTCGATACCAAACGTGTGATGCAGCGTATCGAGTTGGTCATGAACCTGCCGCGCAGTGCCCGCAATGACGGCCGATTCGCGGCGCACAATTTCCACCGCCGGGCTGCCCGCCTGATGCGCAAAAGCGTCGGCCTGCTGCTGGCTGGCCACCGACACGCGCTGGCCGTTTTCCAGCCTCACGCCCCAGACCTCCACCTGTGCGGCAAGCTTCGCGGCCTGTATCGCATCCGGCGCGACAATAACCTGGACTGCGACTATCGCATCTCGCAGGCTGCGGTCGCGCCAGCGAGTCAGAACATCCCGCAGCAAATTTTTGTCACCGTTGAGGTGCGCCGCAAAAACAAAGTTCCAGTCGAGTCGAGCGGCCAGCTCGGCACTTTCGAGGCTCGCCCCCAGCAGAAAGCCGTCCGGACGCTGTGGTGGAACAGGCGTCGCCAGCACCGCATCGGCGCTTTCCGCTCGCGTCAGCGATAACCAGTTGTCCAGTTGCGCGAGCTGATCAGCGAACGTGCCCTTTTGTTGCAGATCGACGCCCTGCTGCAACGCGCGAGTGGAATGCGGTAAACCGCCTGGCGCTTTGCCGACACCCAGATCAACACGCCCCGGAGCCAATGACGCCAGTAGATTGAAGTTTTCCGCCACTTTGTATGGGCTGTAGTGTTGCAGCATCACGCCGCCGGACCCGATCCGAATACGGTGCGTCTGCCCCAGCAGCCAGCCAATCACCACTTCCGGGGACGGGCTCGCCAGCTGTGGCGTGTTGTGATGCTCGGCAATCCATAAACGGTGATAGCCCCAGGCGTCAGCCTGTTGCGCCAGTGTTAACGTGCGTGCCAGTGCCTGAGATGCGGTCTCGCCATCTGCCAGTGGGCTTTTATCCAGAATGCTGATTCGGTAAGACATGTCGCAGGCTCTTGATGAGGAACATGTCTGCATTATTAGAAGGGCTTGAGCCGTGTGAGAAACAATTTATTTACATTTGCTCTGCACAAAATTAGATATCAGTTGGTAGTGCTTACCGTCAATTTTGCAATAAGAGCGTCAGTATCGGCCTGATTTCGCAGCCTGACGAAGGTCAGGCCGGAAAATTGTGGGTCGTGCAAATCGGCCAAATAACGCTGTCGATTTTTATGCCAGGTTTTTAGCGTCCATAAAATAATCGAGTCTCGACTTAAAAACGAGAGTTGAAAACTTTCGTGATTTCCGGTGCCCGGCCACAGTTCCTGTTTCGTCCACGCTCGCGAAACTGCCCGACCAACAGCCTGACGTAACGTGCGCCAGAACCCATAATCCACCCATACAATCATCTCGACGTTACGCCATTTCACCGGACGAGTACGGTTATAATTGCCGTCGAGTACCCAGCCTTCACTGACGGCCAGTACTTCTTCCAGCCGAGCAAACAGTTCATCGTCTGGTGTTCCCTGCCAATCTGGGCGCCAGTAGAGCGTATCCATTTCTATGTAAGGTACATTCAATTGCGTAGCCAGACGGCGAGCCAGGGTTGATTTTCCCACGCCGCTAGTGCCCACCACGTTAATCCTCACCGCTCCCCCTCAGGCCTGCATCAAAGGTAAAGAATCCTTCGTTAATTAACGTCCGGCGTATTCTTCGTCCGTGACTTTATCGAGCCAGGTTACAGGCGAGCCATTCTCGGATTCAGCAATGGCGATATGCGTCATCGCCGTTGCTGAACTTGCACCGTGCCAATGTTTGATACCCGGCGGGATCCACGCGATATCGCCCTGATTCAGCGCCTGCGCTTCTTTCCCTTCTTCCTGCAACCAGCCGCGGCCCTGCGTCACAATCAGCGTTTGCCCCAGCGGATGTGTGTGCCATGCAGTGCGTGCGCCTGGTTCAAACGTTACCGTTGCCCCACCGACTTTTGCCGGGTCTGTTGCCTGAAACGGCGCATCAATTCTGACCTTGCCGGTAAACCATTGCTCTGGACCGGTTACAGACGGCAGTGAACCACTACGAATAATTTTCATACTTCCTCCTGGTTGATCTATTCAGCGTAGCGCGGAACGCCGTCGAAGATAAGACTGCATAATCAGATTGGTACTATGAATATGATTCATAAATGAGTACTTGAAGACGGGTGCCCGCCATTCCCCGGCGATTACCTCTACTCCCCTGGAATACGCCAGCACATCGCGGCGTTTGCCTTACTGATTGATGCGCTACGTCTGGCGTAACTTACTGGAATCTCTCCCGATTCGTTATGCTGTTGGTTTCCGATTAAACAGCAGATCTGACCACACGAAATGTTACGACATCCGTCACTGGATCGGCGGGTAAGTTTTGCGTCGCTTACCATTTGCAGGTACGATGCTGCGCCATGTTTTGCCTTATCTCTGCGTCAGAATGTTGAGAAAGGCAGAATTGTGTGCTGCCGCGCAATCGTTTAAACGCGGCGGTACTTTTGGACCCCTTATTGGGGTAAAGACAGGTAAATGGGATACAACAATGACCACACAAAACAACAGCGCGGCGGAGCATCACGCAGCTAAACGCCGCTGGCTGAACTCGCATGAAGCGGGTTATCACAAAGCGATGAGCAACCGTCAGGTTCAAATGATCGCCATTGGCGGCGCAATCGGTACCGGTCTGTTTTTGGGTGCCGGTGCACGCTTACAGATGGCTGGCCCCTCTCTCGCCATCGTCTATCTGGTGTGCGGTATTTTCTCCTTCTTTATTCTTCGTGCGCTCGGCGAACTGGTACTTCACCGTCCGTCCAGCGGCAGCTTCGTGTCCTACGCGCGTGAATTCCTCGGCGAAAAAGCCGCCTACGTGGCGGGCTGGATGTATTTCGTTAACTGGGCGATGACCGGGATAGTCGACATCACCGCCGTCGCACTGTACATGCACTATTGGGGCGCCTTTGGCGACGTACCGCAGTGGGTCTTTGCGCTTGGCGCACTGGCAATTGTCGGCACCATGAACATGATTGGTGTGAAATGGTTTGCCGAAATGGAGTTCTGGTTCGCGCTGGTGAAAGTGCTGGCGATCGTCGCGTTCCTCGTGGTCGGGACTGTTTTCCTCGGCAGTGGCAAACCGCTTGACGGCGGCACCACCGGCTTCCATTTAATCACCGATAATGGCGGTTTATTCCCGCATGGCCTGCTGCCTGCGCTGGTGCTGGTTCAGGGCGTGGTGTTTGCTTTCGCCTCTATTGAACTGGTCGGGACCGCCGCGGGGGAATGTAAAGACCCGCAGACGATGGTACCGAAAGCCATCAACAGCGTTATCTGGCGTATCGGCCTGTTCTACGTCGGCTCTGTGGTATTGCTGGTTCTGTTGCTGCCATGGAATGCCTATCAGGCAGGACAAAGTCCGTTCGTGACCTTCTTCTCGAAGCTCGGCGTGCCGTATATTGGCGACGTGATGAATATGGTGGTGCTGACGGCAGCCCTCTCTAGCCTGAACTCCGGGTTATATTCGACAGGTCGTATTCTGCGCTCTATGTCGATGGGCGGTTCCGCGCCGAAGTTCATGTCAAAAATGAGCAAACAACAGGTGCCTTACGCCGGGATCCTTGCGACGCTGGTGGTCTATGTCTTTGGCGTGTTCCTGAACTATCTGGTGCCGTCTCAGGTGTTTGAGATTGTCCTGAACGTCGCGTCTATCGGTATCATCGCTTCTTGGGCCTTTATCGTGGTGTGCCAGATGCGCCTGCGTAAGTGCATCAAAGAAGGGAAATGCGCGGATGTCAGCTTCAAAATGCCAGGCGCGCCCTTCACCTCATGGCTGACGCTGCTGTTCCTGTTCAGCGTACTGGTGCTGATGGCCTTTGATTATCCGAACGGCACTTACACCATCGGCTCGATTCCGCTGCTGGCCGTGCTGCTGGTTGCTGGCTGGTTTGGCGTGCGTAAGCGCGTGAATGAAATTCACAGTACCGCGCCGGTTCATCCGGATGATGTGAAGTAATTATAGGCCCGGTCAGCGTAAGCGCTACCGGGCAGTATAGTGAAAGCCCGGCGCAATCTTGCCGGGCTTTTTTTGTGGATTAAAGCGTAATCCGAATCACATCATCCGGCTGCGTCGCTTCTTTCTCGCGGGTGGATTCCTGCTTCACGCTCACGTACAGCGTTTTACCATCGGCGGAAAGTGCCAGGCTGTTCGGGTACGTTGGGGTATCGAAGGTTTTCACCACTTTATTGGTTTTCGCATCAATCACGCTGACTTTCCCCGCCTTGCGGTGAGTCACGTAAACTTCATTGCGCACCGGGTTGAACGTCACGGCCAGCGATTCTGGTACCGCAATTTTGTTCAGCACTTTGCCGTCCCGGTAGTCCACCACCAACAGCTCCGGCTGTTTGAAATCGGTTATCCAGGCGCGATGATTCGTGGTATCCAGTGCGATATTCAGGAAGGCGTGTTCTTTGCCGTCATCAACCAATCTCTGACGCGTCAGAATGCTGTTACTGGCGGTGTTGATGGTGATCAGCTCGCCATCAGCGCTAACGGTATACAGACGCTGCGCATCGTTATCCAACGCCAGAGCGGTGCTTCGATTACCTGTTCCGCTAATGGTCGCTTTCAGCTTCAGCGTTGCGCCATCAATCACCCATACCACGCTTTCTTTGCCGACGCCGGTCACGTACACGGTGTTGGTTTTGTCGTTAGATGCCAGCTCGCGCGGTTGCAACGGTTTAACGGTTTCGCTGCGCTGGCGCGAATCGAGCACCACGCGCCCTTTCACGTCGCCGGTTTTGCCATCAATGGCGGTAATGGTACCGTTGGTGGTATTGCCAAACCACAAGGTCTGCGTCTGGTTATCGATCGTCGCGCCGAACGGTTTTAAATCGCTGTGAATCAGCTGGGTCGCCTCAAGCGTTACCGGGTCGAGACGGTAAATCACTCCACCCTTGTCGGTTTTACGGCTTTGTGACGTGGCTACCCACAGCGCATTTTCCTGCTCGCTGAGCGCCATTTCGTAGGCCCCTTTGCCGACGGCTTTGCGCAGCATGTCATCCGCCGCATGGGCGCTGAATGAGCCCGTGAGCAGCAGTGAAGATAACAGCAGTGAACGGCGTAAACGCGGCATGGACATATGACGTAAAAACATGACGACTCCCTTTTTAAAAACCAAATTTTGTATTGCCCGACATGCTTCCTGCTCGTAGCGTCTTTGCGCCACGTTAGTTGTTGAGAATAGTAATCATTATTAGATTAAAAGGGCAGTGATATTTCCGTTGTTTCGCTGGAAATGTGCCATTGTTAAACCTTCGCTTAACGTTAAGTGCCGTTATGATTTTCAAATAATTTACAAAAGCATTAACATATTCACAGTTGTTCCATTTGGTTCATTATCACGAGAATTGCATGAAAATCATTACTGTCCGCAGGGCCGCGCTCCCGGCATTACTTTTGCCGCTTCTTCCACTGCCAGACGCGTTCGCCGCCAATGAACAGACGATGGTTGTCTCCGCCAGCCCACAAACCGTCTCTGAACTTGATACACCCGCCGCCGTGAGTGTGGTGAATGGTGACGATATGCGCCACGCTACGCCGCGCGTGAACCTGTCTGAATCCCTCGGTGCGGTGCCCGGCCTGCAGGTGCAGAATCGTCAGAACTTTGCCCAAGATTTACAGCTTTCTATTCGTGGGTTCGGCTCCCGCTCGACCTTCGGCGTGCGCGGCATTCGCCTGTACGTGGACGGTATTCCCTCCACGATGCCGGACGGCCAGGGTCAGACCTCAAACATCGATATCAGCAGCGTCGAAAATATCGAAGTGCTGCGCGGCCCATTCTCCGCGCTGTACGGTAACTCATCCGGCGGGGTGATGAATGTCACCACCGAAACCGGCCAGCGGCCGACCACCATTGAAGCCAGCAGCTATTACGGCAGCTCTGGCAGCTGGCGTTACGGCCTGAAAGCCAGCGGGGCAGTCGGCGACGGTACGCAGGCGGGAGACGTGGATTACAGCGTCTCCACCACCCGTTTCGACACCCACGGTTATCGTGATCACAGTGGCGCGCGTAAAAACCTCGCCAACGCCAAACTCGGCGTGCGCATTAACGACGTCAGCAAACTGACCCTGATGTTCAACAGCGTCGACATTAAAGCTAACGATCCGGGCGGCCTGAGCTACAACGAATGGCGCGCCGACCCGCAGCAATCGCCACGAGGCGATCAGTACAACACCCGCAAAGATATCAAGCAGACCCAGGCGGGTATGCGCTATGAACGCCAGCTGAGCGAAAACGACGACCTGAGCGTGATGATGTACGCCGGGGAACGCCAGACCACGCAGTACCAGTCGATTCCCATGGGGCCGCAGCTCAACCCTTCACACTCCGGCGGCGTGATCGACCTCGACCGTCATTATCAGGGCATTGATACCCGCTGGACGCATCGCGGCGAACTGCTGGTGCCGGTCACGTTTACCACCGGCCTCGATTACGAAAACATGAGCGAGAAGCGCAAAGGTTACGAAAACTTTGTGATAGATAACGGCGTGCCGGACTACGGGCAGCAAGGCGAGATGCGCCGTAACGAGCGTAACCTGATGTGGAACCTAGACCCGTATCTGCAAACCCAATGGCAGCTGACCGATAAACTGTCGCTGGATGCGGGCGTGCGCTATAGCTCGGTGTGGTTCGACTCCAACGATTTCTACGTCACGCCGGGTAACGGCGATGACAGCGGCGATGCCAGCTACCATAAATGGCTCCCGGCAGGCTCCCTGAAATATGCGGTGACCGATGCGTGGAACGTGTACGTCTCGGCGGGGCGAGGTTTTGAAACACCGACCATCAACGAACTTTCCTATCGCCCGGATAACCAGAGTGGACTGAACTTTGGCCTTGAGCCATCGACTAACGAAACGGTCGAAATCGGCAGCAAAACGCGTATTGGCAACGGCCTGTTGACCGCCGCCCTGTTCCAGACCGACACCGATAACGAAATCGTGACTGACACCAGCAGTGGCGGGCGTACCACCTATAAAAATGCCGGTAAAACCCGTCGTCAGGGCGCGGAGCTGTCGCTCGATCAGCAGTTTGGTGAAAACTGGAAACTGAAAGCCGCCTGGACATGGCTGGACGCGACCTACCGCAGCAACGTCTGTGATGACGCCAACTGCAACGGTAACCGTATTCCGGGCATCGCCCGTAATATGGGATACGCCTCGTTTGGCTATGAGCCGGAGATGGGCTGGTACGCAGGCAGCGATATCCGCTATCTGAGCGATATCATGGCCAATGACGAAAATACCGCTAAAGCGCCGTCGTGGACCGTGGTCGGCCTGAATACCGGTTATAAATTCAACATCGCCGACAACTGGAAAATGGATGTCTTTGGCCGCGTCGATAACCTGTTCGACCGCGAATACGTAGGTTCGGTAATTGTGAACGAATCTAACGGTCGTTATTACGAACCCGCGCCTGGCCGTAATTATGGTGTGGGTTTATCGGTGGCCTATCAGTTCCAGTAACATAATTAGTTTAAATCGCCATATCAGCGTGCCGGAATGCCCGGCACGCATGTTATTTATTCATTACCGAAATTAATTATCTGCATTAATTTACGTACTGGCGCTGCAAAATAGCCGCACCCTGATCGATAGCCCGACAAATCGCCGCCCCACTCTCCACCTGATCCCTTTTTTCCAGCGCGCTCAACAGATCGTCATAATACCGATCCTGTTTAAAAATCTCGCACGACAGCGGATGTAAAAAATTAAAACACGGCCCGATGCGCACCCACAGCTGTTCGATGAGCGCGGTCAGCGTTGGCATCTCTGCGTAGTCATACAGATGAAAACGGAACCGGCAGTTAGATTGTAACGCTCCCTCCATATCGCCCTGCGCTTTCGCGTCATCGAAGGCATTAACGTGGTTGCGCAAATCCCGTAGTTTTTCCTCCGTCATCAGCGATGCCGCCGTAGACGCTGCCATGCTTTCCAGCTTTTTACGGATCTGATTGATTTCGTTATACCGCTGGAGCGACACCTCCGGTACTAAAAATGCCTGCGCCGGTGTGGCCTGCAGTGCCCCGGAAGATACCAGCCGCAGCAGCGCTTCCCGCACCGGGGTGATGCTGGTGCCAAGCTGCTCAGCCAAATCCCGGGTTACCAGGCGGGCACCGGGCTTCAGTGCCCCAATAATCAACGCGCTTTTTAAATTCACTTCGACCTGCATCGTCAGGCTCATACGTTGCGCTTTTTCAAAATCAAGCATGGTTATTTCCTGTTTCCATAATCATTGTTCTCGTTACGGCCTGCGAGTAAACAACTCAGCACAATATCAGGATATATCCTGTATCGCGGGTGGTGTTGGAAATAACATGGATCAATCTGCTGCAAATATTAACTATTTAATTATTAGGTTGTTAATTTAGGCCGTACACATCATACAAATAGGCTATTGCATGATTAATTAAAGACGCTACTGGAATTTTTGCACGAAAAATTGCGGCGCGCATGGCGCCGCTGTTGTTTTTTTACGCGTCGGTGCCGACACGAATAACGACTTTACCGAAATTTTTACCTTTTAGCATACCGATAAAGGTTTCTGGCGCATTTTCTAGCCCATCGGTGACCTGTTCACGATATTTTATCGAACCATCATTGATCCACTGGCCCATGTCTGCCTGGAACTCACCGATGCGGTGCCCGTAGTCCTGACCAATGATAAAACCTTGCATGCGAATGCGTTTTTTCAGCAACGTACCCATCAGCAACGGCAAACGATCGGGCCCGGCCGGCAGTTCCGTGGCGCTGTAGCCGCTCACCAGGCCGCACACCGGCACGCGGGCTGAGGTGTTCAGCAGCGGCAGTACCGCATCAAAGACTTTACCGCCGACGTTTTCGTAGTACACGTCAATGCCCTGTGGGCAGGCTTCTGCCAGCTGCTCTGAGAAATCCTCCGCTCGGTGATCGAGACAAACGTCGAAGCCAAGTGTGTCCACGGCATGACGGCATTTTTCGCTACCGCCTGCCACGCCCACGACACGGCAGCCTTTAATCTTGCCAATCTGTCCGACCGTCGCGCCCACCGGTCCGGTGGCTGCAGCAACCACCAGCGTTTCACCGGCTTTCGGCTGGCCGATATCCAGCAAGCCCATGTACGCTGTAAAGCCCGGCATCCCGAGGATACCCAGCGCCCAGGACGGATGTTGCGGATTATCGCCGAGTTTGATCAGTCCCTGCCCGTCGGAAACGTCATAGTTCTGCCAACCACTGTAACTCAGCACCCAGTCACCGATTTTATAATCGGCATGGTTCGACTGCTCAACGCGGCTTACCGTGCCGCCGACCATCGTGGCGCCGATTTCTACCGGCGGCGAATAGGACGGCGCGTCACTCATGCGGCCACGCATATAAGGATCGAGCGAAAGATAAACGGTGCGCAGCAACAGTTGTCCGTTGCCCGGCGTCGGCACATCGCCCTCTTCCAGGCGGAAATTATCCTGTACCGGCTCGCCGTGCGGACGCGATGCCAGCACCCATCGACGGTGGCGTGATGTCTGTTGACTCATGATCAGCTCCTTATTGGGAATTCAGCTTTTAATTCTGGACGTTAATCCGCACCTGCGCATTGTCTTTATGAGCCTGAATGATTCAGTCGCACGACGAGGTAAATGCAGGATTGATCAGTTTCGTTCACAAAGCGGCAGTCGTTCGGTGGCCCGAGTTCCAGACAGTCACCGGCGTGCATCGCATGCCGAGTGTCGCCTTCGATGAACAGCAGTTCTCCCTGCTGCAGCCAGATCAACTGACGCGCCAGGGCATACGACGACGCGGGCATCGGAATATCGCTGCCCGCAGGCAGTTCGACCTGCACTAAATCGATCGGTAAATCACTGCGCGGAGAGACGTGGCGGCGTAAATAATGGCTTTGCGGATCGCGCCACACCGGCTGATGGGCAAGGCGCAGGAGTTTGCCTTCCTGCATTTCCGCCCGGGCGATAAGCGTGGACATGCTTATCCCAAACGCACCAGAAAGCCGCCCGAGCATGGTCGCCGTCGGGCTACTGTCGCCGCGTTCGATCTTGTGGATCATCGCCCGTGACGCACCTGCTCGTTCTGCCAGTTCGCTCAGCGACCAGCCCCGGGATTCGCGCTCGATGCGAATGCGCGCACTAATGCGCTGGTTGAGATTGTCTTCAATAGTATTCATGGCGTAATACTATAGTGCATTTTCGCGGTTTTCGAGTGGCAGCCTTACGCAACTTCGCTAGAGTTAACATAACCTCCCTTGTTGGGCGTATCGCCATGAGCAAAAACATTATTTTCTGCGCCGATGGCACCTGGAACGGCCCCGATCAAATGGACAACGATAACGGCTCGCCGGATTTTACCAATGTCTATCGGCTTTACACCGACCTGGCCGGAGTGGACGATCCAGCGTCGCTTAAACTCGGCAATGAGCAAGAAAAAGTGGTCACAACCGCGTCCGGAACCGTGACTCAGGTCGCAAAATATCTTCACGGCGTCGGCGATTCCCGCAACTGGTACATCAAAATTATGGGCGGCGTTTTTGGCGCAGGAATAATCGAACGAATAGTACGCGGCTATACGTTTATCAGCCGCAACTATCAGCCAGGTGATCGCATCTATCTGGTCGGTTTCAGTCGCGGCGCGTACACGGTGCGAGCGCTCGCCGGAATGATTGGCAAATGCGGCCTGCTGGACGCCAGCAAACTGGATCTCACCGACAAAGTCAGCGCATACCGTTTGGGATCGGCGGCCTGGGCGAATTACCGCAAGGCGTCTGGCGTTGAAGATTCGCTGTTCAGCGATATTCTGCTCGACGCCCCGATGTTCTTTCAGCAGCGAATCGACCCTGCCTCAATGCGTTACAACGTGCAGATAGAAGCCGTCGCAGTTTGGGAAACCGTGGGTTCACTCGGCATTCCCGCGTATATGAACGATAAACGCATCGATTTATACCGCTTTGCCGACACCCGACTGGGCAGCGGCGTGCGCTTCGGCCGGCAGGCTATTGCTATTGATGAACAGCGTATCGATTTCACCCCCACCTACTGGGATCAGCGGACGGGCATCGTCCAGGTGCTGTTTTCCGGCATTCATGCCGATGTGGGCGGCGGATACAGCGCGGCCGATAACGGTAACGGGCTATCCAACATCAGCTACCGCTGGCTGAGGGATGAACTGGCGGCGCTCAAGGTGAACCTGACCCTTCGCCGTTATGATGAAGATCCGTTGGGGCGTATTCATTGTGAATGGGGCAACGGTAAGCCCTATAAAACAACCCCGCGCCAGCTAAACACCCCGACGTCTGCAGACATGATGATGCATCAGGCCGCCGTCACTCGCCTACAAAGTTCACAGCCTTCTCCCGTACAACAAAGTTCCGGAATGTGGAAAAGTCAGTTATATCGCCCACAGTCCCTGAAAAAATTCACCGCGCCTGACTGGAAGCTGCCTGCAGGCACGGTTATCGCCAAATAGCGCTGCCCTCTTGTCAAAACAGACAGAACTATAGTATCTATACCGTACTACTATAGTGAACAACCGAGGCCAGCCATGAACATTCGTTACGCGAGCAAAGAAGACTGCGCGGCGATCGCGGAAATTTATAATCACGCGGTGCTGCACACCGCCGCCATCTGGAACGATCAAACCGTTGATACCGATAACCGCATCGCGTGGTGCGAAGCGCGCCAGATTGCGGGTTATCCGGTGCTGGTTAGCGAAGAAAACGGCACCGTGACTGGCTACGCCTCTTTTGGTGACTGGCGCGCATTCGATGGTTTTCGTCATACCGTTGAGCACTCCGTTTACGTTCACCCCCAGCATCAGGGTAAAGGCCTCGGCCGTGCGCTGCTGACTCAGTTAATCACTGAGGCCAGACTTATCGGTAAACACGTCATGGTGGCGGGTATTGAGTCGCAGAATCAGGCATCGCTGAAGCTGCATGAAACGCTCGGTTTCGTTACCACCGCGCACATGGCACAGGTCGGGACCAAGTTCGGACGTTGGCTCGATCTTACGTTTATGCAGTTACAGCTCGACGATCGCCAGGATCCGGACGCCCGTGGATGAACCAGTCGCTGACCCTCACCTTTCTGATTGCTGCCGGTATCGGTCTGGTTATCCAGAACACGCTGATGGTACGCATCACCCAATCGGCGTCGACTATCCTCATTGCCATGCTGCTCAATTCGCTGGTCGGTATTGTGCTGTTTGTGTCGATTCTGTTAATTAAACACGGGCTGAGCGGCTTTCAGGAACTGTCCTCGAGCGTCAAATGGTGGACGTTAATCCCCGGCCTGCTGGGCTCATTTTTCGTCTTTGCCAGCATCAGCGGCTATCAGTACGTCGGCGCGGCCACCACCATTGCGGTGTTAGTCGCCAGCCAGTTAATTGGCGGGTTAGCGATGGATATTCTGCGCCAGCAGGGCATTCCGTGGCGCGCACTGGTCGGCCCAGTTTGCGGCGCTGTGATGCTGGTCGTCGGCGCCTGGCTGGTCGCCAGGCGATCGTTCTGAGCGTTCTTTACCACTCACCCCGTTTTACTCTTCAACAATGATTAGGCAAACAGAGGAATCCGTATGGGCTCCTCTGCGTTTTCTCGCCGTATTTTATCCAAAGAGTTTCTTAAAGTCCTTTTTAGATAAAAAATGGTCCAGGTATTGCTCTACAAATATACGATTAAGATTATCCGGGACATCAAATTCGACCTGGAGGTCCCTGGTTCCACTTTTAATGGCTTTCACACCGAAAACTGGGACCGGGTTAGCTTCGGTGCCGTAAGCGGGATCACTCATCTGTGCCTTATTAGCGCGAACTAAGAAATTACCACCAAAATAAATTATGGTATTTCGAATCATATTGTTATCATGATTGTATTTTCCGCGAAAATCATAACCCTTGAAAGTAATCAACATCATATATTTATGATGCTCTTGCGAATAAAACATGGTTCGAAAGATTCTTTTTACATTATTACCCTGAGTTAATTTGGGATAGTATCCTTCTGAAATACGTGTAATCCCTCCAGGAACGACAACCTCAATAACTTTTGATTCTGCAATATATTCAGTAACCTCATTTTGTGTTACCTGATTACCACGAAAGAACAAAAAATTAACTATTATGAGTAAGAGCGGGATGCCAATAAACATACCAAAAGTATAACCTAACCCCCTAGACATTATTTTTTCCTTATTTTAGCGTAGAAGCTATTTGATATTTTTTATCGTTATGATCTTTTATTAGACGAACAGAGGAATCCGTATGGACTCCTCTGCGTTTCCTTGCGGTGTTTTTATCCAAAGAGTTTCTTAAAACTCTCTTTAGATAAAAAATGGTCCAGGTATTGCTCTACAAATATACGATTAAGATTATCCGGGACATCAAATTCCACTTGAGGCTCTCCCACTCCATTTTCAATGACTTTCACACCGAAAACTGGGACCGGGTTAGCTTCGGTGCCGTAAACGGGATCACTCCACTGCGCCTTGTTAGCGCGAACTAAGAAGTGGCCACCAGAATAAATCACTGCGCTTCTAGTATAATTATTATCATAATTATTTCCGTCACGGGAATCATAACCATTAAAGGTAATCAATTCCAGATATTTTCGATGCTCCGTTGAGTAAAAACAGACTCGAATAATTCTTTTAAAATTATCACCTTGGGTTAGCTTTGGATAATATCCTTCCGAATCCTGTTCAGTTTCAGTAGGAATGAAAATTTCAATAATTTTTGAATTCGCGATATAGTTCTCAACTTCATTTTGTGTTACCTGATTACCACGAAAGAACAAAAAATTAACTATTATAAGTAAGATCGGGATGCCAATAAAGACACCAAAAGTATAACCTAACCCCCTAATCATTACTTTTCCCTTGTTTTAGTGTAGAAGTTATTTTGATATTATCTTTATCGTATTGATCTTTTATTAGGCGAACAGAGGAATCCAAATAGATTCCTCTGCGCTTCCTCGCGGTCTTTTATCCAAAGAGTTTTTTAAAATCCTCTTTAGATAAAAAATGGTCCAGGTATTGCTCTACAAATATACGATTAAGATTATCCGGGACATCAAATTCCACATCAGGCTCTCCGGTTCCGCTTTCAATGACTTTCACACCGAAAACTGGGACCGGGTTAGCTTCAGAACCATAAGCGGGATCACTCCACTGCGCCTTGTTAGTGCGAACTAAGAATTCTCCACCAGAATTAATAACTATATTTCTGGTTCTATTATTATCATAATGATATTCACCACGAAAATCATAACCACTAAAAGTAATCAACTCCATATACTTATGATACCTTGAAGAATAGAATGTGATTCTAAAGAATATTTTTAGATTGTTTCCTTGCGTTAGTTTTGGATAGTAGACTTCCGAAAACCGTGTAGCTCCCATAGGAATGGTAACTTCAATTGCATTTGAATTCGAAATATATTCAGAAACTTCTTTTGGTGTTACCTGATTACCCCGGAAGAACAATATATTAACAATTACAATTAATAGCGGGATGCCAATAAACATACCAAAAGTATAACCTATTCCCCTAATCATTACTTTTCCCTTGTTTTTTTCGTGGAAACTATTTTTATATTGATTAATCCTTTCTGTACTTCAGAATAAAGTAAAGCCATATCATTTTCAACTTTCTGTTCATATCCGACCTCAATTTTATTCGATACTTGATCTACCGCAAAACTAAGAACAGCACCAGTTAGCCCACTTTTAAATTCAGCACCAAGTTCATTCCAGGAAAAAACTTTCCCATTACTGACTAACCAATCTAATATTTTATTAGCCTGCGCGGTGGTCAAAATCCCTTTCCCCTCCGCGTAGATGGCGACATTTAAAATCATCATCCCACCGTTGCGGATTAAACTATGCTTGACCGCTGCCTCTGCTGTAGTACTCACTGCGTGATCCTGTGTCGCTTTTCCCGCCTCGCCCAATAAGTTAGCACTCTGGTTGGAAATTCCTTGGTCCGTCATTGTGCTATATATTTCCATTCCAGAGGCAATAGTTACACCAATAGGATTCCCGAAGCCAAAAGCTAAAACGCCTGTAATAAATTTACTTGTCCACTGAAGCCAAACTTCTTTATTGTTAGCGCTGGATATTAATCTTGCTGCCTGTGAAGCCAGGGGGTCACTAATAATAATATTCAGTCTGCCGCCGACTGGGCACATTAAATATGAATGATTGAGCAGTGCATTTTGTTTTTCAAATAAAACCGTATTGTGGAAATACACCCATTGTGCATCGAAAATCTTGTCGCATTCATGACTTAACTTATAAACAGAATAGATTGTGGATGCTATACCGCCCACAGCAGCGGCCGAGCCAACAACAATAGCGGATGTCACCGTCGCAATCCCGGCTATTGCGGCAACAATGGGGCCCGACACAGGAGCGGTAACCACCACGACGATAACAATGGCCACAATCGCAACTCCTGCAAAAAATGCAGCCAGTCCGCCCCACACTTTTTTCGGCATTTTGCATTTAAAGCAATCATCTAGTTTTTTATCCAGAATATTTAACAAGGGCGCAGGAACAACCGTGTTTATCGTAATGCCTGCTGTTTTCACGAGTACCTTATCCGGATGCAAGCCTAATTTTCTGGGGGATGACACGGTCATGTTACTGCAAATGATATTAACCCCCTGGCGAACAAATGATTGGGCCATTAGACTTTCCTCCGAATTCGGCAACTAATATCCAGTTCAACATTACTCTCAACTCGCTCCCGCATTCGGATGTCTGCATATTCCAAATATTTACCGACTGTATTAAATTCAACCTGAGAATTGTATTCCGCAAAGTAGGTTGAAAAATGATAATCAAGAGATGGCTTGTATTTTTGGTTATATTGCCGTTCTATTTCATCTACATCGATAAAGCCAGTGGGTTTTCCCGTTTTGCGCACCACTACGCTATCAGGGGATTCCTGAACGATCTTCTGCGTTACAGTTAATGGCGTCACCACGTTTGTAAAAAGCTGCGAATTAAAATCCATCAACACATCACTCTCAAAATTTTGCGTTCGAACTAAAAAGTGATCAAAAAAAGTGGTAAAGAATATTTGAGCATCCAGATTAGACACTAACTGTTCATGGGAGCAAATTTGCTCATCGAAGGCTGAGATGAAATTAATAACATGTTGTTTTACTTCTTCGGCGCGAATAAACTCATTCTTTTTGAGAAACTCTTTTTTATACTCTTGCCATTCAGTAATAATATGTTGATGATTCATTATACTCACAGGTTTTCCTGTCGAGGGATGAATCCACACGGCAACATTACTTTTTAGCCTGTCGATTTCTTTCACGACATCTAATAACGGCTGATGTGAATCCGGAGATATCTTTGAAATGTAATCATCAACATGCACAGAATATAACAGAGGTTCATTTTCACTGTGCGTTATAGTATAATCCGTTTTAACCTGAGTGCTGTTAACAGGGATGTCATTAAGTTTTATTGCAATCTCTTGCTCAACCCTATATTTGACAACGCACTGCCGCGATTCATCCATTTTTATAACATCATCACTATTATCGCTCATTATCTTAACCATTCCCTTGTAGCGTTAACAAATTTACTGTTAGTTGATTTGCACTTCGGAACCATCAATGTCCACAATTCCGCTTCCATTAATCTTAATTGTCGCCCCGCAAATTTCAATCTGACCATTAGCTCTCATTGCTATAGACGCAGCGCCCACTTTTAAATCAATAGATTCATTCATTAATTCTATGCTGGCTCCCCCACGTATAATTTTACAGGAGTCTGATTTGACCGTTAGTGTGTAAGTCCCATCAACGGTAACATCTTCGCCTCCACCAATTGTTATAGTTTCATTACCAGTGATATTCACTGTTCTGTTTTCTTTCACCGTCAGTGTCTGATCTTTATCAACTGTGATGTTCTGAAATCCTCCAATTGTTTCTGTATCGTTGTTGGCTATTGTCATCGTTCGATCATGTAATATTTTGGTATTCATATCTCTCTGGGCATGGATAAACACTTCCTGCTTGCCCTTTTCATCTTCAAAACGCAGTTCGTTAAATCCACGGCCTTTATGGGTCTGGGAGCGCAGGCTCATCTGGGTTTTGGTTCCGGGTAGGCCACCCGGTGGCAAATTATTGACATGGTAAGTTCGCCCGATGACCACCGGCTGGTCGGGGTCACCGTTCAGAAATTCAATAATAACTTCATGGCCGATGCGCGGAATGGCCAGGCTTCCCCAGCCTTGTCCCGCCCAGGGCTGGGAGACCCGTATCCAACAGGAGCTGCTGTCATCGGTTTTTCCTGACCGATCCCAGGGAAAACGAACCCGAATACGACCATACGCATCGCAATAAATCTCTTCGCCGGGAGGCCCTGTGACAACGGCAATTTGCGCCCCATCGATACGCGGTTTATCCGTCAGCAGAGGGCGCCAGGTCTGGTTGCGGGGAATAAAGGTGAACTGATTGACCAACGTGGTTCCCGCCTCACCGGCTTCTTCTTCCAGTGCCTGCGGCTGGTGCCCAGTGTGGGTAATTCGGGTTATCTGCCAGCGGGTGTTCATCTCCGCGCGGGGATGGTCAGTCAGGGTAAAATCCGTACCCGGCTGCAGAGCGGCGTAATTAGAATCCCCGTCTCCCTGATGGGCGGTATTACGCAGCGCTTCCACCCGCCAACGGGAAAAGCGTTCCCCGGAGTCATCTTTATAGCGCCCCGGATAATCGTAATGAAAATAGCGCTGCTTCTGATGCTGCATATCCCGCGCGTGATCGCGGTAAACCGCATCCCAACGGGGATTTTTAAAGGTGTAATCCCCTAATATGACGTCTGTCGGGCGCAGGCTTTCACGCCGACGCAGCGTCGTGATGCAAGGCTCCTGAGACGGGGCGACGTTGTAGGGTAAAACGGGGCCGGTATTCTGGCCACCACAGTGGTCAGCGAAGACCAGCGTGTGCTTGTCACTGTCATGTTCAAAGAAGTAAAAGATACCTTCCTCGGCAAACATGCGTTCAATGAATGTTAAATCGTCCTCCTGATACTGGACGCAGAACTCACGGACGGCATGTTCATAGCGCAGTGAATAGGCGTAGTCATTGATACCATGCTCACCCAGCAGCGTTTCAACGATAGTTTGCAGATTTTGTTGCTGAAAAATCCGTGAATTACGCCTCAGACTGGCACGCCAGAGCGTTGGACGAACCGAAAGTGAATAGCGGGTGCGGCGAAAACCGGTGTCGCCCTGCTCCATCGACACCACAATGCCGTTAACAACACGTTGTATGACAGCATCACGCCAGACCGTCAGCGTAATAACTTTATCCAACACTGTACCAAAATCGACAGCAGGTATAGCGCTGGCGAGCTCCAGTTCGAGGGAGAACAGGGCTGAATACTGTTCCTGTAAGGTAAAACCCACGACCGAAAAAGTGTTACCGGGTAAACCTTTTACATTCAGCGTAAAATACAATCCATTATTTGTCATTGATATGATCCATCATTTACTGCGCTAAATTTTATTATCCATAGCCTGCTGCTCAGTAGGGATAAAAAAATAATGTAGAGCATGGCAATATGTTGAGTTTATATGGATTTCGAGTTAAATATACAACTGCCGTGCCATTTGGCAACGCGTTAAATGACGGACCATATCAAATAAAATAGCCAGATAAATTAGAAACATTACCTAATCAGTGAGATATCTTGCCGGGTGGTAATTTCAAAGTGTATTATACTGAGATAATTATTCAGAAAATAACCCAACGCAAATCATCTCGATGATTTTATTGTGATATTTTCTCATGCAGGCTGAGGTTCATGGCTAATTCGTTAGACTTTGATTTATATCAATTCAGAATATATATAGCATTGCGGAATTCAATGATTTTCAAGAGAGCGTCATATCATTTAATATTGACCTCATCAATATAACGATAACGTAATGGCCAACGCCAGTTTCAGGAAAATACCGTGTTCATACTGGTAAGATTTTAAGTATAGGAATGGCATTCCCCCATTACCGGGAAATGCCATAAAGCAAAAACTCAAACGATCGTGCCACCTTTGGTGAGGCTGTCGTGGCGAGCGTCTTCTTCTTCCTTGTGATGACGGCCTTTGTGGGCGATAGCGGTGCGCAGGCGCTGCTGCTGGGTATAACGGTCTTCCCGGCTCAGATCTGCGTCATCGCTCAACACAATCAGCAATTCATTCATACCGATGATAGCACCGTCCTCAATGGCCGCGTCTACCTGGGTACTTACCTCATCCAAATGTGACATATCTGCTCCTTAATTCAGCTTCGCTTTCGAAAAATCACTGCCCATCAGGCTGACGCTGTAGCCGGTCACGTTGCTGCGAGTGGCGAAGAAGGTTTTACCGTTGGCCAGGGCAATCCATGGAGCCTGCTGGTAGAAAATCTCCTGCGCCTGCTGGTACAGCTTCGCGCGTGCGGCCGGGTCGCTGGTCAGCCTGGCTTTTTTCACCAGGCCATCATACCCTTTATCGCACCAGCGCGCGGCATTCGAGCCCGTTTTTATGCTGTCACAGCCAAGCAGCGTGTCGGCAAAGTTGTCCGGATCGCCGTTGTCGGACATCCAGCCAAACAGTGCCGAATCATGTTCGCCTTTGCGCATCCCGGAAAGATATTCACCCCATTCATAGGTTGTAATTTTGGCTTTGATTCCTACTTTCGCCCAGTCACTCTGGATCATCTCGGCGATACGGCGCGAGTTCGGGTTATACGGGCGCTGGACTGGCATCGACCACAGCGTCACTTCCGCGCCTTTCTCAAGCCCTGCCTGCTTTAGCAGCGCTTTGGCTTTTTCAGGGTTGTAATCGTAGTCTGCCAAATGACTGTCGTAACCCAGCATTTTCGGCGGCAGCGGTGATTTTGCGACCGTACCGGAACCCATAAACACCGCATTGACGATGGCCTTTTTGTCCGTGGCGTAGTTCAACGCCTGGCGTACCAGCAGGTTATCAAACGGTTTTTTCTCGGTGTTAAACGCCAGATAACCGACGTTAAGCGCATCCACAGAATGCAGCACCAAATCGTTGTTCTTTTTGATAACGTCGAACTGCACTGGCGACGGTGCAGGGATAATCTGGCATTCGTTGGTTTGCAGCTTCGCCAGACGGGTTTCCACATTCGGGGTGATGGAGAAAATCAGGTGTTTCGTCGGCACCTCGCCATCCCAATAGTTCGGGTTAGCAACATAGCGGATCAGCGAGTCGACTTTATACTGCTGGAATGCATACGGTCCTGTGCCGATAGGCCAGGTATCAACATTTTCCGGCGTCCCTTTTTTCAGCATCGCGTCGGCATATTCCGCGGAAAGGATCGAGGCAAAATCCATTCCCCAGTCGGCCAGGAAAGCGGCGTTTGGTTCAGTTAACTCAAACTGGACGTGATAATCATCAATCTTCTTCACATCTTTGATGAGCTTATCGAGCCCCACGTCGGTGAAATATTCGTAATTCCCCTGCGATACTTTGTGGTACGGATTATTTTCATCCTTCTGGCGCATCACCGAGAAAATAACGTCATCGGCGTTGAAATCACGCGTCGGTTTGAAGAATTTATTGCTGTTGAACTTCACGCCCTGACGCAGGGTAAAGGTATAAGTTTTACCGTCCGGGGAAATAGTCCAGGCGGTTGCCAGCGAGGGGATCGGGGTGTTCTTCTGCGGATCGAAATTTATCAGGCGGTTGTACAACACCTGCGAACTGGCCACGAACGATGGTCCGGAGCTGGCAATCTGCGGGTTGAACGACTCCGGTGATGCTTCGGAGCAGTAAACAAGGGTGTCGTTATTTGCCGCCATTGCGGCCCCTGCCGGTAACAATGCGCTGAGGGCCAGGGCCAGCAGCGTTTTCCCTGTCGGTGTTGGAGACATCGTTATAAGCCTGTTTAGTTTTATTATATGAGGCTTAATCACAGCACAAGGGGGTTATTCTGGCAAATAACGAAACGGCATCAGGTTATGCTTATTCAACCCATTCCGCCGTTTTATTCGCCAATAATTTCACTTAAGAACTTTCTAAAAAAGCAAGCGTTTCACGTGCATTCAATAGCCAGAGTATTTGCTGTTTTTGGCTTTTCCTCGCCCGTTTATCCCCTTCCCGCCTGCGTTAGAGTAGCGGTGTGAAAAAGTCGATGGGATAAGAACGTGGCAAAAACTCTATTACGCAGCGGCAGTCTGGACGATTTCCAGTCCGTGGGCGGCGGCGGCCAGGCCGTATTTGCATCAGCATTACAGATTCGTGAGACGCTGCGCCTGCGCAAACAGCAGACGCTGGTTGAGTGTCTGGCTATCCCGCAGGTCAACGATGATGGCGATCGCGTGGACTGGTATTCGCCGGTTGAAGGCGACGTGTTGGCGTGGAAAGCGGCCGATGAAGACCTGCGTGAGCGCGCACTGAATCAGCTGGAAACCATGGCCGACGGCGCGCTGAGTCTGGCTCGCAAATGCCAGCAGTCCGACAAAACCGCACAGCAGTTGTTCGGCGCGCTGCTGGAAAAAGCGTTGCAGTTTCCTGGCGAAAACCACGTTTTCCTGGTCAGCGGCAAACCGGTTATCACCTTCTGGGGCTTTGTGAATCTGAACGAAAGCGCCCGCGAGGAACTGTTTGGTTGCCTGCATTTAGCACCCGAGCCAAAACCCGTTATCGACCTTTACGAAGACATTCCGGATGAAGACGCGCTTAAAGTCACCTTCAGCCAGGCCGATGAGCCGCTGCTGGCGATGACCGTTGCCGCAGAAGCACAAGAATTTCCTGAACCTAAACTCATTGAAGAAAGCGTCGAACCAGAGGCCCCAGTGGACGTCGCTGTGCAGAAAGCCTTTCGCCGCATTCCGCTGTGGAGCTTACCGGTGGCGGCCGTACTCGTCGCCGCCATTGCCGGGCCGCTGTTATGGCCTCGGTCGACGACCTCCGCGGAACCGGTTCTGGCCCATGTGGAACCCATCGCAGTGACAAAACCGACGGCACCTGCACTGCCAGAACTGACGCACTCCCTGCCGCTGCATCTGGCGAGCGTCAACGAGCCGGTAAAAGAAGAGAAGCCGGAGGAAAAACCGGTGATTATTGCTGCCATTGCGAAAGATGCGCTGGTGATGGAGGCCGATCAGATGCGCGCTGGCACCACCAAATTCCTTAACGGCACCTGGCGTGTGCTGGTCGACGTGAAAGATCCGGTCACCGGTAAGGCTCCGTCACTGCGCTATCAAATTCTCAACAATAAAGGCAATGCGCGTCTGGTGCATGGCGACAATGTGGTCTGTAAGGCTGAAATTTTCTCCGGCCTGCATCAGAATGGCGAGCTGTTGGTAAAAAGCCGTGGCAACGAGCGTTGCAGCGATGGTTCACGCTATCCGGTTCCAGAAATTACCTGTAAAGCAGGCGTCAGCGACGTGGCGGAATGCACCGGACGCTACGACGCAAACACCGTCGTACCGTTGACGTTCCGTAAAGTGGGGGCGCGCTAATGCTGGTTACTCTATGTGATTATCAACAGAGCATCACTCTGATTGCTAACAGCGGGGTGCAGTTTCTCGATTTTGGGCTGACGCCACAGGATTCCTTAAGCAATGGACGCTACGACGCAAACACCGTCGTACCGTTGACGTTCCGTAAAGTGGGGGCGCGCTAATGCTGGTTACTCTATGTGATTATCAACAGAGCATCACTCTGATTGCTAACAGCGGGGTGCAGTTTCTCGATTTTGGGCTGACGCCACAGGATTCCTTAAGCAATGGACGCTTCGTGCGTAAAACCGCCAACGGTCCGCTGCTGCGTCTGAACTACGACATCGTCAATAGCCGCTACACGCTGCCTGCCATCGACGGCCAGCAGGCTGAAGTGGTGAAACCCGAAAGCACCCTTCCGCTCGATCACTCTCTGGCGATGCTCGACGGCGTCTGGCTGCCGCTGCCGTTCCTGCGTTTTAATCCGCCCCGCACGTTTGTGGAAGGCCCGGACAACTGGACGCGCGTGCAAATTCGCAAACTGCCCGAGCCGGACAGCGCCGGAAACACGCACCGCGTCACCATCGCCCTCGACAGCCAAATTCGTGACGACGCCCCTTCCGCTCTGGCCCCGATTGAAAATGACCTGCTGAACGGGACACGTTTTGCACTGGCCTGGCGCGATGAAGAAGTGGCTGATTTCCTCGATCAGACCTGGATTGACGGCTGGCTACGCGAAGTCTTCAGCCATTACGCCAGCGTGGAAGAAAACCGCAGCGAGCGTGACATTGCCCAGGCGATGCGCGGCTTTGAATATCAGGGGCACTGGCTGAACCTGCTGGCGCTGCTGGGTGAACAGCTCAGCGTGCCGGAAGTGAAAATCGCCACTGCCACCGTTAGTACGCCGGCGATCCCGGTGGATTTGATTCTGGACGTCGGCAACAGCCATACCTGCGGGGTGATCATCGAAGATCATGGCGATGCCAACGATGGTTTGCGCCAGACCGCAGAATTACAGGTACGCTCGCTGAGTGAACCGCAGTTCCTCAATGCCCCGTTATTCACCAGCCGCCTGGAGTTCTCCGAAGCGCGCTTTGGCAAACAGCATTTCTCGGTAGAAAGCGGACGCGAAGATGCGTTCGTCTGGCCGTCAATCGTTCGCGTGGGCGATGAAGCCCGCAAGCTGGCGATGCAGCGTCTGGGCACCGAAGGCAACAGTGGGATCTCCAGCCCGCGCCGCTATTTATGGGATGAAACACCGACCGTTCAGGACTGGCGCTTCAGCCAGATGAACAGCCGTACACAGCGCGAACCGCTGGCTGCCGCGTTCCCGCTGGCTTATCTGATGAATGATGACGGACAGCCACTGTTTACACTGCCGCAGGATGAGCGGATGCCGGTGTTTTCACCGCAGTACAGCCGCAGCACGCTGATGACGCATATGCTGTGCGAAATTCTGTCGCAGGCGCTGGGACAAATTAACAGCGTGGCGACCCGCCAGCGCCTCGGTTTCCCGTCTTCGCCGCGCCAGCTGCGTACCCTGATTTTGACGCTGCCGTCGGCGATGCCGAAACAAGAACGCGAGATTTTCCGTCGCCGTATGTTTGAAGCCATTGCCCTGGTGTGGAAAGCACTGGGCTGGCACCCGCAGGACGACGACTTTGTGACGCAAAAACAGCAGGACAAGAGCGTTGTTCCGGTGCCAAAAATCCACATGGAGTGGGACGAAGCCAGCTGTGGCCAGCTGGTGTGGCTGTATAACGAGGCAATGTCGCACTTTGGTGGACAGACAGAAGCATTTTTCCCCGCTCTTGCCCGCCCGGATCGTGACCCGGAACCCGGCAGCCGTCCAGGTCGAGCCCTGCGCGTGGCGGCCATCGATTTAGGCGGCGGCACCACCGATATGGCCATCACCCATTATCGACTGGATGAAGGCACCGGCAGCAACGTCAAAATCACGCCGCAGCTGCTGTTCCGCGAAGGGTTTAAGGTGGCGGGCGACGATATTCTGCTCGACATTATTCAGCGCTGCGTGCTGCCCGCGCTGCAAACTCAGCTGCAAAAATCCGGTATTGCCGATGCGCCAGCCTTGATGGCAACGCTGTTTGGCGATTCCGGGCGCATTGATACGCAGGCCGTGCTGCGCCAGCAAACGGCCCTGCAGCTGTTTATGCCTGTTGGTCATGCCATTCTTGGGGCGTGGGAAGAAAGCGACATCAACGATCCGCTGGCGGGTCTGCATGCCACCTTCGGCGAACTGTTAGCGCAGACGCCGACCCGCAACGTGATGAATTATGTCAGCCAGGCAATCAGCCACGCGCAGCCAGCCGGTTCGGAGCCTTTCGATCTATTCGCCACGCCGTTGCAGGTCAGCTTCCGCGATTTACACGATGCAATGCTGGCGGGCGAATTTACCATCGCCGCCCCGCTGCATGCGGTGTGCGAAGCGATTTCACATTACGCCTGCGACGTGCTGCTGGTGACCGGGCGTCCGGGCTGTCTGCCGGGCGTTCAGGCGCTGATCCGTTATTTGCAGCCGGTGCCGGTGAATCGCATGGTGTGGATGGACAGCTATCACGTCCACGAATGGTATCCGTTCAGCCAGCAAGGCCGCATCGGCAACCCGAAATCCACCGCCGCCGTCGGCGCGATGCTGTGCAGCCTGGCGCTGGATTTACGTCTGCCGCGCTTTAATTTTAAAGCGGCGGATATCGGCGCCTACTCCACCGTACGCTATCTCGGCGTGCTGGACAGCACCGTCAACACGCTGCGCGAAGAAAATATTTGGTATTCAGCGCTCGATCTGGACAAACCGGGGGCGAAGGTCGATACGCAGGTACATTTCCCCCTGCGCGGCAACGTCACACTCGGCTTCCGTCAGCTCGCCAATGCCCGCTGGCCCGCGACACCGCTGTACACTCTGAGCATCAACTCGCCGGAAGTGGCAAAAGCCATTGCCGGGGACGGCGTGTTGCAGGTTCGCCTGCAGCTCACTGGCGGCAATAAATCCGAAGGCCCGGAAGCCTTTGTGCTGGCCGACGCCTGGCTTCAGGACGGCACGCCGGTGGCACCGGACGCCCTGACGCTGAAACTGAATACTCTGGCCGACCGCCGTCATAGCGGCAGCCATTACTGGATCGACAGCGGGAGCGTGTACCTGAAATGAGCCGACTGCAAACTATCATCGACTGGACCCACGCGAACCGTCGGACCTCGCCGCTTTTCGATACCGATGCTGATGCATTGCTCACGCGTTTGTATCAACTAAAAGCGCAGGAAACAGCGCTGAAAACCGCGCAGTCCGCCCCGGCAAGCATTGCGCTTTACGGGCATTCGCAGGCGGCAAAAGCGCACCTGCTTGGTACACTTTGCAGCAGCGGTAACGGCCGTTTACTGGTGCACACCGGCAGTAAAACACTCGATTATTTCACGCACCTTAACCCCGGTCATGCCGTGACGCGGATGGCGCTGCGTTTTAGCCACAGCGCGCAAACCCCGGACGACGCGTTTCCGCTACGCCTGCGCATTATGCGTGAGGCGGAACTGGTACAGCTGTTTCTCGCCCATGCGTTGCAGCACGGCGCGGTGCGTCAGGTAGAAAAATCAGTAGTGGCCGCGCGGCTGAATGCCTGGCAATCGCTTCGCCAGACGCAGCCGGTACCGGGAATGAATGAAGAAGATGTCGCGGCTATCGCCCACTTCTGGCAAGTGAATGTGCCTGCCCAATATCAGCAGATTGACGACGCCCTGTGGCAGCAGTTTATTCAGCTGTTACCGTGTCTCGACCTTAGCGCGCGTGCCAGCGCCTGGGCACTGCTATGGGGCGAACAGCAGGAACTGACCCGCCAGTGGCTGACGCTGGCGCATGTGCTCCAGCAGTGCGGAAACGCACGCGAACTGGCCGCGCCGCTCAGCTTGCTGGTCGACAGTTTCGCCTTACCCGCTGAGGGTTTTCTGACGCCAGAGTGCGAACCAGAAGGCGAAACGGTAGTGCATCCGCTGATCGACGAACAGTTACACAATGCCGTCAGCCTGCCGCTAAACGCGTTGGCCTTGCTGACCGTTGAACTGGTCTTGCCAACTGAAAATGGCGTGCTGGATAACGTCGACCTGATTGATATCCCGCAGCCCGCCCAGGGAACTGACCATGCGCTGTGGGCCAGTAAATGCCGCTGGCTGCTGGAACATTATCGCCAGCAGATGCAGCCCGATCTGCTGCTGATTTGTAATGCAGCGGCCACGCGCGGGCAGATCCCAACCAGCGCCCGTGCGCTGGTGCGCTGGGTCAGCGACACCCAACCGCAGCACGACGCCGCGTTACCGGGCCTGGTGTGGGCCATTACTCCGCAGGACGACCGCTTCGTGCGTAAGCTGAATCTTGACGAAGCCGTTCAACAGTTAATTGAGAAACCGGGCCAGCGTTGGGGGACGTTACAGGCGCTCGATGGCAGCAGTTTGCAACGGCTGATCGAATGGTTGTCACAGGCGACGGCACCAGCGTTGCGCGCGGCACGTTTTGAACGCCTGAGTGAACGTCAGCCACAGGCTGTGCGCCAGATTATGGCCTGTTGGCAGCACGCGCCGCAGACCGATGCCGCCAGCGCGCGTCTCCAGGCTGAAAATCTCGTGCGTGAATTGCAGAGTCACGCTGCGACCCTCGGTGAGCTGCTGGAAGGTTTATTGCCCCCTCTTTCCACCTTCGAACAGCTCAGCCAGGTGCAGCAGCCACGTGAAGAAAAAGTCAGTGAACTGTTCAGCGATAACATGGATCTTTTCGCCCTCCCGGACGACCCGCAGGCCAGCGGCAGTGCTCGACAGGACAGCGGCTTTCAGGCTCATGCGCTGTGGGTGAATTACCTGCGCCAGTGGAGTCGCAGCGAATCCCACGCCCGTCGCTATGGAATTGCTCCGGCGGTGCTCCAGCAGCTGGCAGATTGTCTGATAATCACCAGCTACCGGCTCGATTTGCCAAAACAGCTACAGGCGGTCATTCCGGATGAGCGCGCCAGCGCCGCACGCCTGAGGGCCACTATCAGTAATTTTCTGGCGTGGCTGGGCTACGCGGATATGCCCGTCGATTCACGCCCGCCAAGCCGCGTGGTGAAAGGCAGTACTCTGTTTGCTCCAACGGCGAGTAATACCGAACGTCTGACGCAGTTAGGTGAGCGCCCTGCCCACGCTGCCACGCGCTATGTCTATGACTGGCTAGTCGCGTTGTTCACCCGTGCCACCGAAGCGCCGGACTATCGCCACCCGTTGGACCTTTCCCCGGAAGCCCGCGCTCAACTGAATAAATTGATGTAACCCATCTGCGGCTCACAGGGATGTGAGCCAGGCATATTTACGGTTGTTGATTAACGCGTCAAAAGCTGACATGACGGGGAGTTTTGAGCGAGGATCGGAGGTTGGCAATTATTCTGCTAGCCTAATGGAGGGTTAGTAAAAAATGGGATTTCAGTAAGCATTTGATTCGCATTCTTCCAAACGAAACAGAGGATTTTAATATGGGGCCATATCGCACTTATCTAATCACTGGTGCAACACGAGGGATAGGAAGAGCTCTCAGTGATAAATTATCAAAACAGGGTCATCTGGTTGTCGGCATTGCTCGTAATGACGATACCAGCTTCCCTGGTACTTTATATACGGCCGATCTGAGCAGCGCTGATGAAACAAATTTAATTCTAATGAAAATTGCCGAAAATCACGAAGTTCACGGCATAGTGAATAATATTGGTGTAGCCTTACCTCAACAACTTGGAGGTATTGATATTCAAACGTTCCAACATGTCATGGATATAAACGTACGCGTGGCAGTTCAAATAACACAAGCACTCATCGGCAACATGAAGAGCAGAGGCTGGGGAAGAATTGTTAATGTATGCAGCCGTGCCATTTACGGTGCGATTGACCGAACAGCTTACTCAGCAGCAAAAAGTGCTCTGGTAGGTTGTACACGGACCTGGGAATTAGAACTTGCTCAATTCGGGATCACCTCAAACGCGATTGCACCTGGGCCAATAGAGACAGAGCTTTTTCATAAAACACGACCCGTTGGAAGTGAAGCAGAACAACGTGTTTTATCGACAATCCCTATGGGCAGACTTGGTTCTCCTACTGAAGTGGCTTCAGCAATAGCCTTTCTTTTATCACCAGAAGCGAGTTTTATTACTGGCGTGGTGCTGCCTGTTGATGGTGGAGGAAGCTTGGGAGGACGTTAGAAACGTTAAGAAACTCTGTGGAAATAGACAACGCCTATCCAGGGCTGGAATTTGATATTGTCGCAGTTAGTCAGATATTTTTAACCTGTCTAACCCAATAAATACACTGATGCATTTAAGCGAGATCTATGAGTTTAAAGCCGCGTACAATCGTTTTAATTCCCGGGTTTATGCTGAATGAAATGCTTTGGCATGAATTTGAAACATACCTGCCGTCAAACTGTATTGTTCATCATGCATCTGTAACTGAAGGACGAACCCTTCATGATGTAGTGCAGCATCTGATTACCCTTCTGCCTGAGAAGTTTTCTTTGATAGGTTTTTCGATGGGAGGGTATATTGCCCGACAACTGGCAGCAGAATTGCCTGAACGTGTAGAGTCCTTAGTGCTTATTGCCAGTTCCTTACGGGAAGATACGCCGTTAGAGGCTGAAGCAAAGCGGAAAAGCATGCAGTTATTGTCCCCCACAACGTTTAAGGGGCTGAGCAGCCATGCTATTGCCCGGTCACTCCACCCTCTAAACACATCAAATCAGGATATGATTTCAGCTATCCAGAAAATGGGATGCTCTCTGGGATTTGAAGCCTTCATCACGCAATCATCCTTATCCAGGCAAGGTATACCTTCTGCAACGATATATTGTCCAACGCTGGTTATCGCCAGTGAAGATGATGCCATCCGTTCGATGAAGGAGGCAGAAGAGTTGGTTGAAGCCATACCTTATGCATCGCTAAGAATCATTCGCGATTGCGGCCATATGATTCCGCTCGAACAGCCCTGGGAGTTGGCAAGAACAATTGTTGAATGGATCCCGGCTACGTAAATTATTGGGTGTTTATCCGGCAAATTTCCCGACTTACTTCATCGGGGTAAGGTCCGCTCCTGGCTGTGAGTTCAACCGATGGATGCCCACTATGAGCGAAAAATGAAAGCTGTGACGTCTCA
Organism: Scandinavium hiltneri; assembly: GCF_024764835.1. Lineage (GTDB taxonomy): Bacteria > Pseudomonadota > Gammaproteobacteria > Enterobacterales > Enterobacteriaceae > Scandinavium > Scandinavium hiltneri. The sequence continues at coordinate 93,044 of NZ_JALIGE010000069.1, forward strand.
TAAATCGCCTCAACTTTCAACCTGAACTAACCCACGATACTAAAGACCGAAGATCTTTCATTATCTGTCCGCATTAGAACTTCCTGTTCCGGAAGCTGGAATACATCATCAGATAGCGTTTCAGATTGCGTAGCGTCATCAGTTTCATCAGCGTTTGCGGGCGCATCTTTTTATTGCGGATGTAGTACAGGGTGAAAAGCTGATATTTTTTACTCGATACGTCTAATTTGGCTTTGTGCTTACGGTAAAAATCCAGATAACCTGCAAACTTTCGTCCTGAGCAAGTGATGCGGACCTCTCCGTGATTGACATAAAGCACCTGGGTGATCGCATCCAGCTTGAAAGGATCGCCGAAGGTTTCTGCCAGCCGGTAAAAGGCATCGTAATCCTGTGCAGCCGTCAGGCGCTCATCGAACAGAACCTGCTGCATCCTACTGGTTAAGGTCAGCATCTGGTTGCCGATAATATTCCGCTTATCAAACAGGCTCTTTTTATAAGCCGGTTTCGGATACACCTGTAACTCATCAGGATGATGGTATCCGGTACTGTCGCAGAGGTAATCATTGGCGTATAAAAAGCCGTGCTGCTGAAGTTTATGCTGGCAGGCAAGAAAAGAGGACAGGCGTGTCGGCAGCCATTCATCATCATCATCCAGACCTGTTATCAGATAACCCCGGGCCATTCGTATCGCCTGATTCCGGACGGCACAGGCCCCGGAATTAAATTCATTGCGGATATAGGTTATACGGGGGTCATTCAGATTGACGATATACGTCTGGAGTTGCTCAAATGACGATGAGAAATCGTCGATTATAATGAGTTCCCAGTGTTCATAGTCCTGTTTCAAAACCGATTGTATGGCACGGATAGTCAGCGTTTCACGGTTCCAGGTAGGCATATAGACGGAAATGAGTGGCCGGGATAACAGTATGTCAGTGCCAACATCCTCTCGTACCATCTGTACCCCGGTAAACCTGGCGTCAGGCACGTCACTCCCGGAAAAATTCACGCCGGTACAATCTGCGTGACTGAAAATCGCACCTTCAGTTTTACAGTGGCTGAAATTCGCCCCTGTCAGAGAAGCATAAGAGAAATCAGCCCCCCGAAGATCGCTGAACGAAAGATCACATCCCGATAAATTAATATTGCGCAAGTTAAGCCTCCGGAGATCCATAAACCGCAGGTCAGCACCTGCCATATCCGACTGATGATGAGAGTTTTTAATAGAATGATGATATTTCAGCAGTTTTCTTTGAATTCTTTTTTTGCTGTTCATGTTCAGCTTACAGTGAGTACCGATAAAAAATCAGGATCGCAGTTAATCACTCTCCTTACCTTCCTGCAATCAGACCCAGACATTTTCAGAAATATGCTCAAAGACAAACTGACACTTATTAATATTCATTCGTATATTGCTGCATGCGGAGCAAGACTGTTCTCCCTTTCATAGAGAGATTTTTTGAGGCGAAACTGGAAATTATCAAAATCATGACGTTGACGCAGGTATTAATGTGCAGACTCGCATCGCTGGCTCAGCCTTAGCCGTTCGAGTAGCGCAGGGTTGAGTGGCAGACACAGGCAATCTTCCCCCAGCGCCAGCTCGCTTTCGATGACATTTTGGCGGGAGATAAAGCGCTTGCGGTACTCGGTTGGCGTCAGCCCACAATACTTATTGAAAGCGGCAATCAGGTATTTATGTTCCTGAAAGCCGCAGTTGTGGCTTATCTCGGTTATCGGCGTGCGGGTATCGCGCAGCAGAGTACGGGCTTTGTTGAGTCGTACCAGCGTCAGGTACTCTTTGAAATTATGCCGGCTCACCTTCTTAAACATGCGTGAAAACCACGAGTAGCTCACCCCACAATGGTGGGCGACATCGCTCAACGTCAGCGACTGATCAAAGTGCTGATTAATAAACTCGATCCCCTCTTTGATCATCGCTTCTTCACGCAGCGAGCTTTCTTCCCGTTGTGTCGGTTCTCCCGCCGCCGCCAGCGCATCCAGCAACAGGTAAGTTGCCGCAATACGCTGAAACGGTGCACGGTTATCGATAAGCTGCTCAAGCAGTGTCGCCAGCCGCTGCTGCACCTGTCGGTCAGCCTCGGTGGCAACGCCTGCCTGCGTACGCCATTTCAGCGACGGTGCAGAGTGCAGCTCGTCAAAAAGCCCCGGGGAAAACTGGACGGTCACCAGTTGGCTACCCGCCTCTTCTGCACACAGAGAATGCACCTCTTGCGCATTGATATAGAGCATCTCTCCCTGCGAAAGCACCAAACGCTGCTGGCCAACGGCGAGTGAAAACCGTCCCGCCAGCACCGTGATGAGCTCCGGCGCCGGATGCCAGTGAGGTTCGCAATAACGCACCTCAGCGGCAAACACGTTCAGTTTCTCCGCGTCAAAAGCAATCAGCTCGTAGCCGCTATTGACCGTTTGTCGCCCGGTTTGTGCCGTCGGGCCCGGATGAGTCACTGAAAAAGGAAACATGCAATATCTCTTATCGTTAACGGTTATTCTCGCCCGGCCAGCACGGCATTTAGCTCGTCACGCTCAATGTCCAGCGCCAGGAACTCCGTCAGGGCGATGAGCAGTCCACAGAACAGATCTGGTGCCAGGCGGATCAGTTTTTCACGCACCTGGTCTGGCGACCGTTGGCTTTTCCCGGCAATAAGCGCCACTACCCGTGCAAAGGCTTCCGGTTGCTGAATTAACTGCTGCAGGGAATTGTCGTCGCGCAGGGGTACATAGCGTGGCGGACAGTCCACTTCGACTTCAGCATACAGCGGTAAATCACGAGAGGAACGACCCACGTGAATCTGCCATGTCCCCGGCGTGATGACCCAGTCGGCCAGTCCCGGATGGTAACAGGCCAGCTCGGCTATCGGTAATTGCAGACTCACCCGACGCGTTTCACCGGCGGCTAAGGCCACTTTACTAAAGCCCTTAAGCGCTTTCACTTCGCGGATAAGCTCGCCGTCCGGCGCACTAACGTAGAGCTGGGCTATCTCTTTGCCATCCCGCTCGCCGACATTCGTGAGATCAAACGAAAGCGTGAGCGTGTCGGCCTCCCCCACCTGCGTGGCCGACAGATCCAGATTCGCGTAGGTAAATTGTGTGTAGCTTAAGCCAAAACCAAACGGGAAACGCGGGGTCAGGCAGCGCTTATCATAATAGCGATAGCCGACAAACAGCCCTTCTGCATAATGATGACGTAAATTTTCACCCGGATAGTTCAGCCAGGCTGGCGTCTCTTCCAGCGTATTCGGTACCGTCACCGTCAGTTTGCCGCAAGGGTTGCGTTTGCCAAACAGAATTTCCGCTACTGCACGTCCCATTCCTTGTCCGGCAAAGAAGGTCTCCAGCAGCGCTTTACACTGACTGAGCCACGGCATTACCACCGCATCGCTGTTTGCCAGCACCACCACCACATTCGGCTGAACCTGTGATACTTCACAGATCAGGCGCTCATGCCCGGCCAGAATATTCAGATCCTGACGATCGCCGTTTTCACCGTCTTCACCTACGGCGGTACTGACAAATATCACCGCCACATCAGCATCCTGTGCCACCCTTCTGGCCTGCTCCAGGGCAGCTTCATCGTCGTTGAGATCGTCTGGTGCGCCAACTGCCCAGGTCACGTTAAAGTCATCGCCTGCGAGGTCAAAAATTTCACCCAGCGGGCGGTCAAGCAGATACGGTACCGTGGTCGCGCACCCTGAGCCCTGAATCACTGGCTCCAGCGCTGGTTTACCGAGTACGGCTATACGGCGCGTTTTTTCCGGGCGCAACGGCAAAATATCATCGTCATTTTTCAGCAGCACAATCGATTCTGCTGCCAGGTGCTGCGAAAGCACATGATGCGCCGGGAAATCGGCCCGTGCGTCCGGACGACGGTTGCGCTGCACTTTATCCAGTAGCACCAGCATGCGATAGCAGGCACGATCAACAACGGCCATCGGGACTTCTCCTGCGTCGATCGCTGCCAACAGTGTCTGTTTATCGCGGCGGGTTTCTGGCATTGCCAAATCATTCCCTGCCAGCAAGGACGCCGGACGGTCTTTAATACCGTACCAGTCAGACATGACCAGTCCGTCATAGCCCCATTCATCACGCAGTACCTGCGTTAACAGGAATGGATCCTGAGACGTTTGCACGCCGTTTAAGCGGTTATAGGAAGACATCACCGTCCACGGCTGCGATTTGGCAATCGCCCGCTGAAAGCCCGCCAGGTATATTTCGCGTAACGCACGTTCTTCGATAACCGAGTCCATCTCCGTGCGTCGGTACTCTGAATTGTTGGCGGCGAAGTGCTTCAGGCTGGCGCCCACGCCTTCGTCCTGTAAGCCATTAATCAGTGCGGCGGCGATATCCCCGCTCACCACCGGATCCTCAGCGTAATATTCGTATCCGCGCCCGGCAAGCGGCGTGCGGCGAATATTGATCCCTGGCCCGAGCAGGATGCCTACGCCCATGTGCTGGCATTCGCGTCCCAGTGCCTGACCCATCTGATAAACCAAGTCCACATCCCAACTGCACGCCAGGCTTGAACCATTCGGAAAGCAGGTGGCCGGTAGCGAGGCGCTAAACAGGGCTTCACTGCCCCCTTTCGCCGCCGGTTCTTCTGCACTGGCCTGGTCTGCGGTCTGGGTGATCACTGAAATGAAATCATCCATGCTCCATTTCTCGCTGCCATCGATTTGCGCACTGCTGTAGCGCACGCCATAGGTGCCGTCGGTCATAACAATATCGTCGATATCGTGCTGCGGCAGGCTGGCTGTGCGCCATAAGCCGCTCCCGGTCAGTAGAGCAACTTTCTCTTCTGCAGTCATTGTGGCGATAAGGCGTTTAAAATCACGATTCATTTCTCTGACTCCCTGAGGTTAAAGCGCGTTTTGTTTACGCAGGCTGATTTTTTGCACAATATCGCGATAGGTTTTTTCATCCAGCGAATAGGCAGCGATAAAAATGGCGCTGATAGCAAACATCGCGCCGGGGAACAGCGTCATCAAAATATTGATACCGTTCAGGGCACTGGCGCTGATATTCCCGGCCTCATAGTGATAATAATCCAGCATCCATCCGGCGCAACCACCGCCAATCGCCATCGCAATCTTGGTGATAAAATTGAAGAAACCATAAATAGCGCCTTCGGTACGCACGCCGTGATGCCACTCCGCATATTCTACAGTGTCGGCAATCATAGACCACATCGCAACAAATCCCATGCCTAGCGTAATACTAAACAGGCTTACGCCACTCATTATCAGCCATATATTATGGGCAGCGACAAAATACTGCATTATTACACCAAGCACGCCTATCAGTAGTGCCACTTGCACCATTTTCTTTTTGCCCATTATTGCAATGATCTTTTCTGACATCACAGTTCCTAAAATATAAGCCGCGGACTGAATCATAAAGAATGTGGCGGTAAACCCTTCGTTGCCGATAATGTATTTAATAAAGTAGATAGCAATTGCCATCCACACGGTATAGGCAATATAGAAAAAGACGGTAAACAGCGACAGGTTGATGAGTGGCGTATTGCCGACGACAGCGCGAAACATTTCGCGCAGGGTGGGTGCAGGTGTCTCTTCTTCTTCACCGACGCGTTCTTTGGTCATGCCAAAGCAGGCAAGGAACAAGAAGGTGGCCAGCAGTGCAAAACAGGATACCGCAAAGACATAGCCTAACTGTTTGTCATCAAAGGGGGAGATCAGTAAATCGGCAGTGGTTGATACTATAAGGTAGCCAACGATAGCCAGCACAAACCGGTACACTGACAAAGACGACCGTGATGCTTCATGTTGCGTCAGTCGATTGGTCAGCGCTGAGTATGGCGTGTTCACCGCAGTGTAAGCCAGGCAGTAAATTGTATACGAGATGAGAGCAAAAAAGAATTTCGCTTGTCCAGCAAACGGTACAAAGCAGAGCACAGTCAAGAACCCGAGCGGTATCGCACCATATAACAACCAGGGGCGCAGTTTTCCATAGCGACTGTGCGTTTTATCAATCGCAAAGCCAATCAGAATATTGAAGATGGCATCAATAACGCGGGCAATAACGAAAATCAAACTGGCCTGTGTGGCACTAAGCCCGTAGATATTGGTATAGAAGAACAATAGAAAGAGAGAGACAAAACCAAATGACAAATTAGAGGCTAAGTCACCGAAACCATAACCTATTTTTTCTTTAATGCCGATAACGACATAGCTTGCTGAGAGTTTGTTTTCTGTTTCCATTTTGAACTGCCCATTTTTGTAATATGCCCGGGCAGTATATGCCTGGGGTTATTTAATCACTTTGCGTTCTTTGTCCGGGGGATTCCTGTTTTTTGTCTTTATAGAGAAGTGTGAACGAAATCACAGGGCCTCGCAGGCATGGACATCTCTGAACCACATGCGCTTACGACTGCTCTCCTTCCTGCCTATCTGCACTCAGTCACAAAATCCACATCGCTTTTCTGCCCTTTCTTGACAACCTGAATCAGGAGTGTCAATTCTTGCTTCACCGATTGAGCAAATGTAGCAGCAATGATAATGAAAAGCTGAATTTTGGTTTCCTGATGTTTAAGCAAAACCGCTACCTCAGTGAATGAATGGTGAGGTGGTCATCTTATTCGAGTCAGTGAGGAGTAAAACTATGCGTTACCCTACAGTATTCAAAGCATCGCTTATTGCGGCAATAGGTTTTAGCGGAATGGCACAGGCGCAGGAAGCCGCTACCGTTGCGTTTCTGATGCCCGATCAGGCATCCACCCGTTATGAGCAGCATGATTTTCCCGGCTTTAAAACGGAGCTGACCAGGCTCTGCCAGCAGTGCAAGGTTATCTACCAGAACGCCAATGCCAGCGCCTCTTTGCAACAGCAGCAGTTCAACTCCGCCATTGCCCAGGGCGCGAAAGTGATTGTCCTGGATCCGGTTGACTCCTCTGCCGCTGCCGGCCTGGTGGAAATCGCCCACTCCCAGGGTGTGAAAGTGGTGGCTTACGACCGCCCTATCCCCGGTAAGCCCGCCGATTTTTATATCTCCTTTGATAACGAAGGCATCGGCTACGCGATATCCGCCTCGTTGGTTGAACAACTGAAGGCGACAAACGTACCCGCTGGCGCCGGTGTGCTGCAGATTAACGGCTCGCCGACCGATGCCGCAGCAGGTCTGATTCGCGACGGTATCCACCGCGGGCTGAAGGACTCCGGTTACAAAACGTTAGCTGAGTTCGACACTCCGGAATGGGCTCCACCAAAGGCGCAGGAGTGGGCTGCCGGTCAGATAACCCGCTTCGGCGATAAAATTAAGGGTGTGGTCGCGGCGAATGACGGGACCGGTGGTGGGGCTATCGCCGCCTTTAAATCCGGCGGTGTACAGCCTATTCCTCCGGTAACCGGCAACGATGCGACAATCGCCGCATTGCAGTTGATTATCGCCGGGGATCAGTACAACACCATCTCCAAACCGTCGGAAATCGTTGCTGCCGCTGCCGCGAATGTTGCGGTGCAGTTGATCAATGGTCAGAAGCCGAAGGCTACCTCAACCCTCTACAACACACCGTCACAGCTCTTTGTTCCGGCGGTGATCACCGCCAAAAATATCAAAGCGGAAATCTTTGATAAGAAAATCCAGACGCCGCAACAAGTCTGTACCGGAGAGTACCAGCAGGCCTGCCAGAAATTAGGGATCCTCAACTAAGTCGCAGCCGGTGCGTTCGCAGACGCACCGACGATAAGAAGGTTTTTACTATGTTAATCGACAATGGCCTCGCCCCGCGCACGGATAGCCCGCTTCTTCAGTTAAGGAAAATATCTAAAAACTTTGGCGCTGTTTCCGCCCTGACGGATATTGATCTCGACGTTTATGCGGGTGAAGTCGTGGCACTGGTTGGCGATAACGGCGCAGGTAAATCGACGCTGGTTAAAGTGCTGGCGGGCGTGCATCAGCCCACTTCTGGCACCATTGAATTTGAAGGTAAGGAAATCACTCTTGATAGCCCGGGCAAAGCGCTGGAGTATGGAATTTCCACTGTTTTTCAGGATCTGGCGTTGTGCGAAAACCTGGATGTGGTGGCGAACCTGTTTCTGGGGCACGAGCTGTCGGCCTGGCAGCTCGACGAAGTGAGCATGGAGGTGCAGGCATGGACGCTGCTCAACGAGCTGGCTGCCCGCATTCCTTCCGTGCGCGAACCGGTCGCCTCCCTTTCTGGCGGACAGCGGCAAACTGTCGCCATCGCCCGCTCGCTGCTGCTCCATCCCAAAATCATTATGCTCGACGAGCCCACGGCCGCCCTCGGCGTGGCGCAGACTGCAGAAGTGCTGAACCTGATTGAACGGGTACGCGAGCGGGGGCTTGGCGTGATTATCATCAGCCACAATATGGAAGACGTGCGGGCCGTTGCCGACCGAATCGTTGTTCTGCGTCTGGGCCGCAATCAAGGCATTTTCACACCGGAAGCCACCAACCAGGATCTGGTCGCCGCCATTACCGGGGCGACAGAGAACGCCGTATCGCGCCGGGTCGAAAGAAAAACGCATGAACATACGACGGGAGTGAGCTGAGCCATGACCACAACCACCAATAAACCGCTGATGCCTGAAACCAGGCTAGACCGTAGCGACGAGCGTGTCAGCCACCAGGACAGTATTTCCGGCCTGCTGCGCGCGTATATCACCCGCATTAAAACAGGCGACCTGGGGATGATCCCCGTGGTCCTTGGGCTTATCATTATCTCCATCGTCTTTACCGTACTTAACCCGATTTATCTGGCACCGAATAACCTCGTCAATATGCTTTTCGACTGCGCCACGGTGGGCTTTATCTCGCTGGGTATCGTCTGCGTGCTGCTGCTGGGTGAAATTGACCTTTCCGTCGGGTCGATGAGCGGCCTGGCCTCGGCCATTATCGGCGTGCTGTGGGTGAATCAGGGCTGGCCGGTCATTGGCGCAATAGCCGTTGCGCTGGCAGTGGGCGCCGCCGTAGGGCTGATATACGCTCAGCTTTACAGCCGCTTAGGGATGCCGAGCTTTGTGGCAACCCTTGCCGGACTGCTGGCGCTGCTCGGTATGCAGCTGTATATCCTCGGCCCGTCGGGAAGTATTAACCTGCCCTACGTTTCCCCGCTGGTGCGCTTCGGCCAGGTACTGGTGATGCCGGGCTGGCTGGCACATCTGTTTGCATTGCTACCCGGGGTGCTAATGCTGGTCCAGGGGTTGCGCACCCGCACGCGACGGACTCAGGCCAACCTGTCCTGCGAACCGCTCAGCTCACTTTGGGCACGCAGCATTTTTCTGACCGCCGTGTTCGAGTTTATGGTGTTTTATCTCAATATGGGTCGCGGTGTGCCATGGGTCTTTGGGCTGTTTATCCTCGTCGTTGTGATGCTGAACTATGCCCTGAAACGCACAAAATGGGGCCGCTCAATGTTTGCCGTAGGGGGGAACCGCGAAGCTGCGCGCCGCTCCGGCATCAATGTACGCCGTATTTACATCAGCGCGTTTATGATTTGTTCCGTGCTGGCCACAACCGGCGGGATCCTTGCCGCTTCACGCCTGGCTTCTGCCAGCCAACAGGCGGGGACCGGGGATGTGAATCTTAACGCTATCGCGGCAGCGGTGATTGGCGGCACCAGCCTGTTTGGCGGGCGCGGCAGTGCGTACTCTGCCCTGCTCGGCATCATCGTTATTCAGTGTATTTCCAACGGGCTGACGCTGCTCAATCTGCCGTCGTCGTTACGCTATATGATCACCGGCGGCGTGCTGGCTATTGCCGTCATTGTGGATTCGATGGCGAGGCGTTCGCGGGTGAGCCACGGTCGCGCCTGAATTCAGAAAAGAGGGGAAGCGCTGGCTGCAAAGTACCAATAAGTTCATCAAGCGTTGGATAACACCCGAGCGCCGCCGCAAACTTTACGTCCTTGTTCCGTTAACGGCTGGCAGGGTACGCGCCAGCCGTAACTGTCTTAAGACGCCCGTGCTACCGCTTTGTCGGTTTTATCCGAACTGCTTTCAAAGCCAGGCTGTTCGACACGAATAAAGTGGCAAAGGAAGAAGGCGATGATATAAAGCGCGGTGTAGGCAATCACCACCCCAATGGTGCTGAAGAACGGCAACAACACTACTGCAATCGCCGGTGCCAGGAAGTTCGACAGGCCCGCAGAGAGGTTGTAGACAGAAATAGCAGCCCCTTTGTGAAGCGGTTCGAGCGCCGGAAAAACAGCCGCCATCGGCACGAATGCCGCGACGAAAATCCCCAGCGAAATGGCCGGAAGTAGCGCCATGGCGAAATTATGCCCGAAATGCTGCGGCACGTAATAGAACGCCAGGCTTGAAAGGGCCATACCGATGCAGCCGAACCAACGGACGACGCGCATCCAGCCCATTTTTTCCGCCACTATGCCCCAGAAAATATTTGAGAAAATGGTCGTAAAGAAAAATACCGCCCACACCTGGAGCCACTCAGAGGTGCTGAAGCCCAGCTCATCGACGAACATCAGCGGCATGATTACCGCAAAGCCAAACAGCGACAGCGTGTTGATAATGCGCACCATGCTCGAATACATAATGCTACGGTTGGTATAGAGCAGCGTAATCGCCCGGCTCAGCTCGTTGAGTTTCTCTTTGGTCGTCAGGTTATGCATGTGCGTTGGGGTATGCACGTTACGCAGGGAGATCATCGCAATCACCCCGCCCGCCAGGCAGAAGAACAGCGCCATCCACAGCGTACCCAGTTCGCCAACCAGTGGAATGGTAAAACTCGGAATGTAGCTACCCGCCACGCCAATACCAATCGAATAGACCGCCCAGTACCAGCCCAGCGCGGAGCTGGCATTCTCGCTCTTCACGTTATGGATAATCACCACGATGAAGGAGTAGAGGAACAGCGGGTAGGCAAAACCGCGAATGCCGTAGAACAGCAGGATCAGCGCGTAGTTGGCATGCCCCAGACCGAAGGTCAGGAACAGCACGTGGAACACACACCACAGCACAAAGCCGATAAACATGGTTTTCTGCGGCGTAATAATTTCGGCAACCACCCCGGAAACCCAGGCGGACAGCGCGGCGGCGAGGCCATAGAGCGTAAAGGCAAACGATGCCTGTGCAGGCGAAAAGCCCAGCTCTTTGATGTAGTGAGAGAGGAACGCCAGCTCAAAACCGTCACCGGTCATGAATACGGCGATAGCGATATAGCCCCACAGCAGGTGAAGCGGTAATCCAAACCATTGTTTATTCGCAACGGACATAGTGACCTCGTTTCTTTTGTACAGGGTAATCCCGGCCGCAGCCGGGTCACTTTTATTATTAAAATCAGAAGGTTCTATAATTCAGATCGTTCAGGTAGAGCGACGTAAAGTGCGCGTAGCGTTTCATCAACGCGGCATGCTGCTGAGCCCGTGGCGACCAGCTCTGGTATATTTCAGGTTTTCTGCAAACCGATGCCAGATCTTTACCCGCCGCCAGGCAGGCCAGACGGGCTGCCCCGAGCGCGCCGCCGGTTTCGCCCCCCTTGTGGGTGACAATAGGCATATTGAGCACGTCCGCCAGCAGCTGCGCCCAGAATGGACTGCGGGCACCACCGCCGACCAACGAACACTGCTCGATGTGCGTACCACTTTCCTGCAACACCCGCAGCCCATCTGCAAGACCGAAACTCACGCCTTCCAGCACCGCATACCCCATGGTGGCGCGACTGCTGGCATGCGTTAGCCCGTGGAAAATGCCCTTCGCATTCGGATCGTTATGAGGTGTACGTTCCCCGGAAAGATACGGCAGGAACATGGGGGCCTCCGCCTTCTCCTGCTCGCTCAGCTGCGCGACTTCCTCAAGCAACGCCGTTTCGGTCACGCCAACCAGTCGGCAGAACCATTGCAGGCAACTGGCGGCGCTCAGCATGACGCTCATCTGATGCCAGCGATTGGGCAACACGTGGCAAAACGCATGCACTGCGGAGGCCGGCGCCGGGCGATAGGCTTCGTTAACCACAAACAGCACGCCGGAAGTGCCCAGAGAAATAAACGCATCCCCTGGGTTAACCGCCCCCACGCCTATGGCGCTGACCGCGTTGTCGCCACCCCCACCGGCGACCACCACCGACGGGTTAAGCCCCCAGCGCGCGGCGATTTCCGGGGCAAGCGTTGCTGAGGCGTCACAGCCTTCCACCAGCTCTGGCATGTAGCGCCTGGACAGACCGCACTTAGCAAGCAGGCTGTCTGACCAGTCGCGGCGCGCCACGTCCAGCCAGAGCGTGCCCGCCGCGTCGGACATATCAGAGATTTTTTTCCCCGTCATCCGCAGCCGCAGGTAATCCTTCGGCAGCAAAACCGAGTCGATACGTTTGAAGTTTTCTGGCTCATGCCTGCGAACCCACAGCAGCTTCGGTGCGGTGAATCCCGGCATAGCGAGGTTCCCGGCCACCGCGTGCAGCTCTGGGGCCATTTCTTCCAGCTCCGCGCATTCCTGCGCGCTGCGGGTGTCGTTCCACAGAATGGCCGGGCGGATCACATTGTCTGACTCATCCAGCAGCACCGCGCCGTGCATCTGCCCGGAGAGGCCAACGGCTTTAATTGCCGACCAGTGCTGTTCACATTTCTCTTTCAGCGTGCTCATCAGGTAGTCGGTGGCCTCCCACCAGGCCTGTGGGCTTTGTTCTGACCAGTGCGGATGGGGCCGCTGGATGGTCAGCGGTGCGCTGTGGCTGGTCACGATGTCACCGTTTTCGTCAATGACCAGCGCTTTTACTTCTGAAGTGCCGAGATCGATGCCTAAGTACATGATGTATTCCTCAGCGGATCAGTGAATAAACAGCCTGAATTTTTTCACGCAGCAGCGCGGTGAAATCTTCCCGCTGCGCTAATTCCCCGAACAACGCTTTGTCACCGGCGTAAAGCGCCACGGGATCTTCGGCGTTGAACATGGCATGCACAGCATTTGCGTCCAGAATACCGTCCTGGTATTCATACGGCAGCTGGCCCTTGTGCCACTGCTCCATGAAGACAAAAAACAGCGCTGGCAGCATGGCGGTCGCGTGCGGCACGGTGTCGCGCTGATAGCATTCGATCATCGTCGGGGTCATCATCGCCGGGATTTTCGAGAAACCGTCTGCCGCCACACGCTGATTGGTATCTTCGATATACGGGTTGGTGAAACGCTTCAGAACCACGTCGCGGTACGTCGGCAGGTCGATGCCGTTATCGCCCAGGCTTGGGATCACATCTTCGGTAACGTAGCGGTCGGCCACGGCGTAGATGGCATCCGTGAGGGTGCTTTCGTGAATAAACGTCCTTCCCATCAGCGTTCCCGCCCAGGCAATGCAGCTATGGGAGGCGTTCAGGATACGGATTTTCGCTTCTTCGTAAGGGATGACCGACTCGACCATCTCCACGCCAACGGCCTCAAGATCCGGGCGAACGTCGCGGAAAGTGTCCTCAACCACCCACTGGATAAAGGTTTCGCCCATCACAGGCGCTTTATCATCAATGCCGGTCTGCGCTTTGATGCGCGCGGGCAGATCCGCCGCCGGACGAGGAGTAATACGGTCAACCATCGTGTTCGGGCAGGTCGCATTGGCTGCCAGCCACGCGATGACGGGCTGCTTGCCGGACAGTTCGAGGAACTCCACCAGCCCGTCGTGGAAACGCTCACCGTTGTGGCGCACGTTATCGCAGTTAAGCAAGGTCAGAGGACCCGCGCCGTTAGCCATACGCTGCTCAAGAATATGGGTGATAACGCCATAAATCGTTTTATTGCCACCCTTCAGGTCACAGTCCAGATCGCCATTTGCGACCTCCAGCCTGTGGGAGGTGTTCAGGTAGTAACCCCCTTCCGTCACGGTGAATGCGATGACTTTGGTTTCCGGCTTCGCTCCTTCTGAAATCAGCGGCTGCAGGTCAGCCTGCCATGGCAGCAGCTTCTGAATGGAGGTGATTTCTTCATAAGCCCTTTCGCCTTCCGGGCTGACCGTTTCCAGCACGTAGCGGCCTTTCTGCGCCGTCAGAGCGGCGACGACATGTTCCGCATCATTGCGAATATTCCCGGCAGCGATGTGCCAGCGGGTATCGCCCTGCGCAATCAAACGGTGCAGGTACCAGGCCTGATGTGCGCGGTGAAAAGATCCCAGACCAATGTGTAACCAGGTATTCGTAGTCATGACGTAGCTCTCCATTCAGATTTGTGAACTGAATGTAATTGAACATTTAATTAAATTAAGAGCGTTACATCACAAAAGAACAAATGACCTTTTAAATTACAAATGACCAGATACAGATAAATTAGTGTTGCCTGCCTGGCCTGCACGCGCCAGAATGCAGGTATCACAACGGGAACAAGCTTTCCGCGTCCCCTTCTAAGGTGCTGAAAAAATTGATAACTGAAGACGATATCCGGTTGGATCAGAAAGTACGCGCCGCGTGGATGTACTACATTGCCGGACAGAACCAGAGCGAGATAGCCACCCAGCTCGGGACCTCCCGGCCTGTCGTACAGCGCCTGTTGGCGGCGGCAAAAGAAGAGGGCATCGTCTCCATCGGTCTTAACCACCCGGTGGCCAGTTGCCTGAATTACGCGCAAATGCTGAAAGAGAAATACGATCTTATCGAGTGCAGCGTCGTCCCCGCCTTTACCCGCGACATGACGCTCGACAGCGTCTCCTTCGGCTGCTATCAACTGATGAAAAAGTATCTTCACAGTGATGAGGATAAAGTGGTCGGCGTGGGCTCAGGCTTAACGCTGAAAAAGACCATCCGGCAGATTGATTTCGACAGCGCCAACACGCGCTGTGTGGCATTAATCAGCGCCATGAACGCGGACGGGAAGTGTAACTACTACGACGATGTGCCGCTGCTGCTGGCCAGTAAAATTCAGGCCAATTATTATCAGTGGCCTGCGCCGCGCTACGCGCAGACGTCGCTGGAACATCAGATGTGGTGCTCAAACCGCCTGTTTAACAACGTCTCCGACGTCGCGTTGGATGCGGACGTTATTTTCGTCGGCATCGGCGCGCTGACGCAGGACAGCCCTATCGTTAAAGACGGTTTCATCACCCTCGCCCAGCTTGAAACGCTGACCCTGCAGGGGGCCATCGGGGAGATTCTGGGCCGCTTTATTGATGCCAGCGGCGACGTGGTAGAGAGCGATATCAACAATCTGATCACCAGCTTTGATATCCGCCGCAGCCCGTGTCCGCGCATTGCTGCCGCCTGTGGGGAGGACAAGCGCAGTGTGATTTTCTCGGCGCTTAAGGGCAAGTGGATTAACGGCCTGGTGACCGATGAGCACACTGCCCGGTGGCTGCTGACCCGCTAAATCGGGCTGCCGATGGTGAGTGTGGGCGGGATTTCGATGCACTGAATTTTGGCGTCACCGGAATCGATAATTGAAAACGCCGCTTCCAGCATCGCCGGGACGTCCTGACGCACCATATCGATATCATGGCCCAACAGCGGCACGAACGGATCCCAGTCAAAGCAGCCCATTGGCGGCTGCTGCGTGCCGGTTTGCCCACGGGCGGACAACCACTGCACCACCCCTTCCAGCGAAATGGTCGAATTGACAAACAGGCCGTACACGCCATCTTCCGGCGGTATAAAATCCGCCAGGCTCGCCTGAACATGCTTTGGCGAGTAGCCGTCAACAAAGGTGTTTTTCGCTGACACGACAAGGCCCGCCGCCTGATGCGCATCCCGGAAGCCGCGCAGACGTTCACGGGTGTTGTGGTCGTTGCGCCTGCCGCCGATAAACGTCAGCGCGACCTTCTTGCCAAAGCGCTTCTCAGCGTTGAGCAGAATACGTTCGGTCAGTGCCTTTGCTCCGGCGTAGTTATCGGAGATAACCGAAGGCGCAAGCGTGCCCGGCAGGTCAAGATTCAGCGTGTGAACGCCCGTCTGCGAACACAGCTCAGAGATTTCATCAGGCCGCGTCGCCCCGGTCGCAATCACCCATTCAACCTGCCAGGAGAGCATGGTGCGCACCGCTTCCAGCTCCAGCTCCGGGTCACGGCGGGTACAGGTGATAATCGGGAACAGGCCGCGCTCACGCGCCATCTCTTCAAATTTTTCGACAATGGAGCCGAAGTAGCGGTTATCGTATTTCGGCACAATCATGCCAATCACGCGGGATTTATCTTTGCGCAGCAGGCTGGCCTGCCGATTAACCGCGTAGCCCTGCTCCTGAGCCACCTGGGTAACCTTCTCGGCCAGCTTCGCGCTGATGCGGCGCTTTTTCCAGTTACCGTTAAGAATAGCGCTCACCGCACTTGCCGAAACCCCGGTCATTTCTGCCAGATCGTAAATCGTTATTTTCTTCGTTTTCCTGGTGCGTATCACAAATTTCTCTCTCCGTTTTTTATCGGGCTTGCCGCACATTTCATCTGATGCTAAATCTGCTCTATCGATTGAGCAATTTGTATTACATCCCAATAATCTGCCTGGCTGACAAGGATTATAAAATGAAAAACACATTACCCTCCAAGAATTGCGCACTGAACGGCAAAGTGGCTGCCATTACCGGTGCCGCCTCCGGCATCGGGCTGGAATGTGCCCGAACGCTGCTGGCGGCAGGCGCGAAGGTTGTACTGATCGACCGCGACGGCGAAAAGCTTGAGAAGCTAACCGCGGAAATGGGTGAAAACGCCTTTGGCCTGGTGGTGGATCTGATGCAGCCGCAGCAGGTCGACAATATCCTCGCGGGGATCCTGGAAAAGGCCGGGCGTCTGGATATCTTCCATGCTAACGCTGGCGCTTATATTGGCGGCCCGGTGGCGGAAGGCGATCCGGACGTCTGGGACCGCGTGCTTCACCTTAACATTAACGCCGCGTTTCGCAGCGTGCGGGCGGTACTGCCTCACCTGATCGCCCAGAAATCCGGGGATATCATTTTCACCAGCTCCATCGCAGGCGTGGTGCCGGTCATCTGGGAACCTATCTATACCGCATCCAAGTTTGCCGTACAGGCATTCGTTCACTCAACCCGTCGCCAGGTTGCACAGTATGGCGTACGTGTGGGTGCTGTTCTGCCAGGCCCGGTGGTCACCGCCCTGCTCGACGACTGGCCGAAAGAGAAAATGGAAGAGGCTCTGGCCAACGGCAGCCTGATGCAGCCGATTGAAGTCGCCGAGTCCGTATTGTTTATGGTGACGCGCAGTAAAAACGTGACCGTTCGCGATCTGGTCATTCTGCCAAACAGCGTCGATCTGTGATCCAGGGATAATGGATAAAAATATGAAAAGTGAAACACAACGTACCCTGATCGGTGTGGATGTTGGTTCAGGTAGCGTACGCGCCGGGATATTCGACCATGATGGTCATCTGCTAGCCCACGCGTCGCGTCCCATCACGCTATATCGCAGTTCAGGGAATAAAGTCGAGCAATCCAGCCGCGAAATCTGGCAAGCGGTCTGTGAGAGTGTTCGTGAAGCGATCGGTGCCGCCGACGTCCCGGTCACTAGCGTGAAAGGAATTGGCTTTGATGCCACCTGTTCACTGGTGGTCCTGGGGCAAAACGGCGAGTCGCTTCCGGTCAGTGACGAAAACCATCCCGACCGCAATATCATTGTCTGGATGGATCACCGCGCCACCGGGCAGGCCGAGCGCATTAACGCCACAGCACATCCGGTGCTGAAATATATTGGTGGCAAAATATCCCCAGAGATGGAAACGCCAAAATTGCTCTGGCTGAAGGAAAATCGCCGGGAAGTGTATGACAATGCCTGGCAGTTCTTTGATCTGGCTGACTTCCTCACCTGGCGCGCCACGGGGGATCTCGCCCGCTCAACCTGTACCGTAACCTGCAAATGGACCTATCTGGCGCATGCAAAGCGTTGGGATGCTGACTATTTTCGTACCATCGGTCTTAACGAACTGGCGGATGAAGATTTCGTGCGTATTGGTCAGCAAATCGTTGAGCCAGGGACACCTTGCGGCCAAGGACTAAGCCCCAGCGCGGCAGATGAACTGGGGTTGCCTGTCGGTACGCCTGTCGCCGTGGGGATGATTGACGCCCATGCTGGCGGTATCGGTACTGTGGGTGTGGATAAAGGTGCGCTGCACAATCTTGCCTGGGTGTTTGGCACTTCCGCCTGCACAATGACCTCTACGGAAAATCCCGTTTATATTCCCGGTGTGTGGGGGCCTTACTATTCAGCTATGGTGCCGGGCATGTGGCTGAGCGAAGGGGGTCAGAGCGCAGCGGGTGCGGCGATTGATCAACTGGTCTCTTTCCATCCTGCTGCCGCTGAAACACGCAAACAGGCAGACGCTCTTAACGTACCGTTACCCGTTTATCTCGCGGATCTCGCGCTGGCGAAATTCACCGAACCTTCCCGCACAATAGAGCTGGCCCGCGGAATGCACGTGGTGCCAGAGTTTTTAGGCAATCGCGCACCCTTTGCTGATCCCCATTCCCGGGCAGTCATTGCAGGTCTGGGAATGGAAAATGATTTGGACAATCTGATAGCACTCTACATCGCAGGGCTTTGCGGGATTGGCTACGGTCTGCGGCAGATCGTTGACGCTCAGCGCCATGAAGGGGTGGTGACAGATAAGATAGTGATTAGCGGCGGTGCAGGCCAGCATCCGCTGGTGCGTCAGCTGCTGGCAGACGCATGCGATCTTCCTGTGGTAACCACGCAGTGCAGCGAGCCGGTATTACTGGGTTCAGCCATTCTTGGCGCAGTGGCAGGAGGCCTGGCCCCCACCGTCAGAGAAGCAATGCAGAAAATGACGAAGCTTGACCGCCAGTTTGATCCGCAAGAGAGATACCGTCAGCTGCACAAGTCTCGTTACGAAAGCTACATCCTTTTGCAGCAAACGGCGAAGAGGATCCGGGAGAGTTGATATTGTCATTCCCGTGTCTGGTGGACGGATCAATCCACTCTGGTCCGTCATCCCTGTCACAAGCTTCCATCAGAAAAAATGATTAATCAGTCAAATCTATATATTTGAATTTACCTTATTTCGGGGCCAAACTGAATCCAGTCAAAAAAATACCGTTCACTAACAGGAATAATAACCATGCAAAACCAACTCCACGACCGTCAGCAACTTAACGACCTGATGAATGGCTGGATGCACCGTGATTTAGGTGAATGGGATCAATTACGCGACTTGTTCCACCCTGACGGCACGATTGAAATCACCTGGTTTGAAGGGCTGGCCAGTGAGTTCGTTAACGGTTCAATGCGCATGGGAGCTTCCGATCTGCGTACAAAGCATCTTATAGCGTCTCCTGAAGTGACATTCAATGAGGCCGGAAATAAAGCAATCCTTCAAACTAACGCAATGATCATTGCCGAGAACGTTAAACTGAATATTGGCTGTGAATGCCACAACCGATTTTATGATCTGGCAGAAAAACGCGATGGCGTATGGAAGTTATTCCATCGTCAGTCAGTTTACGATATCGGGACCTTCACCTTCCCATTCGGCCCCGTGGCTATTGACCAGACGATTGTGACCAAATATCCGCGTGAATATGCCGCACTGGCCTATTTGCTGGAGCAGAGCGGATTCCCTCTTGGTCGTGTATTCGCCACTCGCGGCAGCGAACTGGAAACAAAGATGAAGGCTGAAGGTCAACGCTGGCTGGCTGCCTGAGCCTGACGCATTCACTCTTACTGAAAAACTGAGGTAAAAAATGGTCCAGAGAATCGATGTGCATTCACACTTTCTGCCCGAACGCTACCGTGCGGCGCTTGCCGCTGCGGGTCATTCGAAGCCATCAGGGATGCCCGCCATTCCTGAGTGGAACGTTAATGAACACCTCGACATGATGGACCGTAACCAGATTGGCAGTGCCATCCTTTCTGTCTCAGCGCCAGGCGTCCACTTTGGTGACAACGCCGCCGCCCGGGATCTGGCCCGCTATGTGAATGAAGAAGGGGCAAAAGTCGCACAGGAACATCCGCAACGTTTTGGCATGTTTGCCACACTACCGTTACCTGATGTCGACAGCGCACTGCGCGAGCTGGACTATGCCTTTGATACGCTGAAGGCTGACGGAGTGGTCCTCGAGAGTAATTTCCATGGTATCTATCTCGGTGACACCCGGTTCGACCCGGTGTTTGAGGAACTGAATCGCCGACATGCGAAGATTTTCATCCACCCGACTAATCCGCATTGTCCATGCTGTCAGGTTCAGCCGAAAGGTGAAAACGCGGCATCACTTCCACCCATCGGTTATCCCTTCCCGATGATTGAGTTTATGTTCGAAACTACGCGCACGGTGTTTAATTTGCTGCTTTCGGGCACCCTGGTTCGCTACCCGAATGTCCAGATTATCGTGCCACATGCAGGAGCGACAATCCCTGTACTGGCCGATCGTGTGACGGGCCTTTCGCCTGCGCTGGGTTTGCCTGAAAAACTGGACTCATCGAAATTTATGGCTTCATTACGCGGTATGTATTACGACCTGGCGGGATTCCCACTGCCACGCCAACTGAAAGCCTTGCTGGAAATCGCCGACCCGAAACGTATTTTATACGGCAGTGATTACCCTTATACGCCGGAGCCACTGGTCACCGGGCTGGCGGCACAACTTGACGGAAGTCCCGAGCTAACGTCAGCGATCCGGGCCGATTTTATGCGTAACAACGCACTCACCCTGTTCCCTCAGTTTGCTTAAGCGGAACAGTCTGAACCTTTCGGTATCATCTTTTCGAAGCCATAATGGGTGAAGTGTAAATCAAAACAGTACCAGGAGGCTTGGCCTCCTGGTACTGTTGTTCAGGCGACGTTATCGCAGGCAGGCAAAGATTGGCGGAGGTGCTGTAATAAATCAGGTATTTCCTCCACAGAACTCACCGCACCGTAAATATAAAAATCGGGACGAATAAGCACGGCCTTGACCTGATTCTCCCGCATAAAGGCGAGGAATTTACCTGAAACATCCGTATAGCTGTCCGGATGCTCGGTCGCTGAAATAACAACCAGTTCACCGCCAGCCTGCTGCATTATCGTTTCGGTCATGTCGCGTAATGACGGAAAGACAACATCGTCAGATACGATCAAATGAAAACCTCGGCCAAACCATTCATCAAAGCGCTGCGTATTGCCTCGTCGGCGTACAGGTCCATGAATAAACAACTGTCCTGCCAGGCCTTTTTCATCAGGATAAATCAGGCCGTCCGTAATCCCCGGGAATGGCGGAACGGGTGGCACTTTCCCCTGAAAATACGCGTCATCACGCGCCTGAGCCTGTTGGTTATCGGCGACACAAACAACCCGCCCCATCGCCATTGAGGCTTCAATCACCGCCTGGATCTGTGGTTTGCGCTCTTTGGTATAATCCTCCAGCAGGGTTGCATCGGATACACCGCGTAAAATCCGCTCCAGGCGCCAGCTCAGGTTCCACACATCCCGTAATCCGGAACACATCCCCTGCCCCATGAACGGTGGCATAAGATGGGCGGCATCCCCGGCCAGCAGGACACGTCCCTGATGCCAGTTTTCGGCGATACGAGAACGGAACTGATACACCGCATGGCGAACCAGCGTCACGGTGTCTTCCGTCACCCACGGTTTCAGCAACTGCCAGACCTTCTCTGTGGACTGCAAATCGCTAAGGCTTTCGTGCGGCAGACGCATAAACTCCCAACGGCGGTACCCCGGCCCCCCCGGCACCAGCGTGGTTGGGCGGTCAGGATTACACCACTGCGCTGCCTCGGGAACCTCAAGCCTGACCCCTTCATGCGGCTTAACATCCACCACCAGCCAGTCTTCCGCAAAACCTAAATCCTGCCATTCGATGCCACACGCATTTCTCACCGTACTGTTGGCGCCATCCGCACCGATGACGAAGCGGGCCTTTATCTGACGCGTCGGTGCCTGCAGGTTATCGTGTTCCGCGGTAGGCGACAGTAGCAACTCGCAATTGTTGGGATGTTGCTGTAGCGCTCTGAGTTCCCAGCCCTGATGCACGTGCACATTCGGCAGCAATTTGACGTGCTTATCAAATATGGCTTCCAGCTCTGGCTGATTAAAGAAGTAACCAAAAGGACCATCACTTATCGATTCGCAAGCCCAGTCCACTTCTACCAGCATTTTCCATTGTGCGTTAAACCACTGATACAGCGAAGAAGGATGCGAAATCGCCGCCACTTCCTCCTCCAGATCCAGTAAACGCAGCATACGGCGAATCTCATGATCGTGAAAAACAGCCCGGGGTAACGGATAAAGAGACTCCCAGCGTTCATAGACGGCAATGTTGTAACCCTGCCGCCCCATGACTAACGCCAGCAGTTGTCCTACCGGGCCATAACCGACAATGGCAATATCATACGTATCGTTATTCATAACTTTCTGCCTGTGCTCTTTTATGAGGAAACCGGGCATTTATACCCGTCAATTTCAGTGTTATGGATAAAATAAGCGGGAACGTCAGGGCCCCATAAATAGAGCGAATTTTCCGGCAGAAAATCACCGGTCGGCCAGTTTATATTAGCGCTAATAAAATCGATATCGGCGGAATATTCACAGAAAGAGCCCCAGGGATCGCGGACATAATGGAAATAATTCGAGCCGAGACAATGCCTGCCAGTTCCCCAGCCATCTTTAAATCCGGCGGCGGCCATTTGTGTTGCACCGTTGCCCACCTCATCAATGGAGTCCACTTCCCAGGCGGCATGATGAAATCCTTTGCCGCTGCTTTTGGCAAAGGCCACCAGATGGTGATCGCAGCCGTGCCGGGCATGCATAAAGGCAATAATATCCTGAGAAAAATCAGACAAATTAAGCCCTAGCGTCTGTTGATAGAACGCAATAGCGCGCGGCACGTCAGCCGTGAATAATAAAAGATGAGAGAGTCGATGCGGCTCAACCTTGTCGACTGCATCACGGGTTACCGTCCCTCGCTTGTCAGCCACGGATACCCGGGTGGGCGGAATACGTTTGCTATCCGGGATGGTCTTTTCACCTGGTTTTATGTTCAGACGGTTCCCTTCCGGATCGCTAAACCAGAAGCCTTCATGGGGAACAATTTCTGGCTGGATACCGCAGGCTCGTACCTGCTGTAAAAGAAATTCATAATCCTGCGGATAGCAATTAAAGCTGATATAAGCCAGGCTCTTGCGCTCAGCAGGATATATTTTGGCCCAGAGATGACCATCCCCTGCGGTTAATGTCAGCTCCGTTTCTTTATTTTCTGTTATCAGGCCAAAGCTACGATAAAAATATTCGGCTTCAGCCAGCGAAGGTACAAAAAGGGAAAAGTGGTCGATTGAATGAACACCGCGCGTTTGGGTCATACGTCCTCCCGGGAGTTGTAGGGCACATCGGTTTTGTCATTTATTTTTCTAAGGCCACCGGGTTGCGCAATGTACCAATTTGCTCGACGCTCACTTCCACAATATCTCCCTCTTTGAGATAGCTTTTTGGATTCATACCAAAACCAACACCAGCCGGGGTTCCGGTCACGATAACATCACCGGCTTCCAGGGTGATGGCTTCGCTTAAGGTTGAAATCAGGGTGGCCACATCGAACAGCATGTCGTCAGTGCTGGCCGACTGCACGACGTTACCATTAACCCTTGTCTCAAGACGTAAGCCTTTAGCGCCACGCGGCAGCTCATCTGCGGTCACCAGCTCAGGTCCAAATGCCCCGGTGGCGTCAAAGTTTTTGCCCACCGTCCACTGCGGCGTGATGAACTGATATTCACGAACCGAAGCATCATTAAATAAGGCATAACCGGCGACGCAATCGAGCGCCTCTTCCGCTGTGATATAGCGGCCGCCGCTTTTGAGGATCACCGCCAGTTCGCCTTCATAATCCAGTGAATCAGACAGCTTTGGCAGAATGATCGGCTGATTGTGGGCCAGCAGGCTGCTGTTGAAACGTGGGAAAACCGTCGGGTAAGTCGGCTGCGCATAGGGTGATTCACTGGTATGGTCGGCATAATTCAGGCCAACGCAGATAATCTTACCTGGACGGGTCAGAACAGGAAGATAACTGTTCTCGTCCGGATTGACGGTTTCGCCGTGCCCTTCTGCACCATAACGGACTAAGTCGACACCACGACTCAGCAATGAATCCAGTGATTCTTCCCCGAGGATTTTTGTCCCTTCCGCGGTTTGCACGCCCAGCACGCTTTTCTGTTGATGAGTAAAGTAAACGTAACGCATAGTGGATTTCCTGTAGTGAAATGAGATGGCATGCAGTCAGGCTAATCCCGTTAAAATATACGATCAACATAAAATATATATTTTTAGACTTTAAATTCTATTGTGTGATCTGTATATAATTTTAGTCATGCCGATTCGGTACCTGTACACATAATGGGTCAATGAGATGAATGAAAAGCGCACCATGGCATCACAGCTCGAAGAGCAGGTCCGCCGGGACATTATTAATGGCAATCTGAAGCCGGGTAGCAAAATGCGTCTGAAAGAACTGTCCGCCCATTATGACGCTGGCGTGATCCCGCTGCGCGAAGCGCTGTCTCGTCTGGCGATGACCGGTTTCGTTGCTGCGGTTGATCAGAAAGGTTTTAGCGTACAGCGTGTCTCGGCACCTGAACTCCAGGACATCACGCTGACGCGGCTGCATATCGAATGCAAGGCGCTGGAACGCTCTATCACCAACGCAGATATTGACTGGGAAAGCCGCATTATCGCCGCACACCACCGGATGGAGCGCTATGAAATGCGCAACCCGGATACCCGGCAACTCAACCCGGTGTGGGAAGAGGCGCATGAAGCCTTTCACGCCGCCCTTCTGTCGAACTGCAATTCGCCCTGGCTATTGAAATTTGTGTCGACATTATGTGACCAGACACTGCGCTATCGCGCACTGGCGGTAACGTCGCCGACGAGCCAGGCCAGAGATGTCTCTCTTGAGCATCGCCAGCTGCTTGACGCTACGCTGGCACGAGATGTCGCGCAGGCCACCGCCTGCCTCACTGAGCACTACCTCAGAACCATGGACATCGTTTTGCAAAACGACACGCTGGAATAAATCACTGCCACGGGGATGAACACTCGCGGATGACCCCTGCCAACGTTTGCACCGTCATCGACAGGTTTTCACCGCTGTGGGTGATAATGCCCACCATTTGCTCAACAACCGGCTCATGCAAAGGACGGCACACCGCACCCAGCTCCTCCATCTGCCTGATACATAACGCCGGAACCGCACTGTAACCGAGACCGTTTGCCACCATACGCCCGATGGTGGCCAGTTGATGGCTTTCGGCTGTCACATCCGGCTTAAGCCCGTGTTCCTCCAGTTTTTTCTCCAGCAATCGTCGCATTGCAGACGGCCGCTGCAGGGTGATGAAATCGTTCTGTAGCAACTGTGGCCACGTGATCCGCTGTGCTTTTGTTAACACGGAATCCGGCGGTAGCACCGCCACAAATTTATCGCTGCCCAGCGGTTCAAACATCAGCCCTTCTGATTTTTCGGGTTCAAACCCGATCCCCAACTCAACCCGTCGCGCCCGAACCATCTCAATAACCTGTTCATTAATCACGTCATGCACGGTGATATGGATTGCCGGAAAGCGATCCCGAAACGTTTTCAGTAACACCGGGAGTTGATTGGATGCAAAAGCAGGCATAGCCGCGATGGCAACAGCGCCCCGTTGCAGGGTAAACCGCTGACGAAGCCGCTCCTCGGTATTTGACCAGTCGGCCAGCAGTTGCCGCGCCAACGGCAACAGGATCTCCCCTTCCGGCGTCAGGCTGACGTTTCGGGTGGTCCGTATCAGCAGGGGACCGCCAAGCCGGGACTCCATCTCTTTAATTGCCAGGCTCAGGGCTGGCTGCGTCATATGTAACTGCTCGCTGGCCTGCAAAAAATTCAGGCTCTGGGCAACGGCGACAAAGGCGCTGAGCTGTCTGACGGTGAACATTTTATTTATAAATAAAACCTATAAAAAGATATGAAAAATAAATTTAACAAATAACCGCCAATTAACCCATGATGCAGTTCACAACTCGTTTACATAACAGGTGCGACATGGCAGGTCTTGATAAACGTATTGCTACCCATGAACTGGCGCTGGATGGCCTTTCAGACAGGATGACGGTTCTGGTTGGCGGTTTTGGTCTGTGTGGGATCCCGGAGAATTTACTCCAGGCCCTGCTAAGACGGGGTTCCCGTGATTTAACCGTGGTTTCCAATAACTGCGGCGTGGATGGTTTTGGCCTCGGTTTACTACTGGAAAGCCGCCAGATCCGCAAAATGGTCGCCTCATATGTGGGTGAAAACGCCCTGTTTGAGCAGCAATTACTCAGCGGTGAGCTTGATGTCGAACTGACCCCTCAGGGGACGCTTGCAGAAAAAATTCGTGCCGGCGGAGCCGGGATCCCTGCTTTTTACACCGCAACAGGTTTTGGAACCCCTGTGGCTGAAGGCAAAGAGACACGTCAGTTTGGCGATCGCCACTATGTGATGGAAGAGGCCATTACCGCTGATTTTGCCTTGATTAAAGGCTGGAAGGCGGACTGGTACGGCAATGTTATTTATCGCCACACCGCGCAAAATTTTAATCCGGTGATGGCGACTGCTGCACGGGTGACCGTCGTTGAAGTCGAGGAAATTGTCGCGCCCGGTGAGCTTGATCCCGCACAGATCCACACCCCCGGTATCTATGTTGACAGGCTGGTTCTGGGCTCGTTCGAGAAGCGTATTGAGCAACGAACCTTGCGCGCATGAGACCTCATGTAACGGAGAGAAAATATGGCACTGACTCGTGAGCAAATGGCGCAGCGTGTGGCGCAGGAATTAAGTGACGGTTTCTACGTCAATCTGGGCATTGGCCTCCCGACCCTGGTCGCCAATGCTATTCCACCAGGGGTGGATGTGTTACTCCAGTCCGAGAACGGTATGCTGGGGATTGGCCCTTTCCCCACCGTGGATGAGGTTGATGCCGATTTGATTAATGCCGGCAAGCAGACGGTTACCGCCAGAGCGGGCGCATCCTTTTTCAATTCTGCCGACTCCTTTGCCATGATCCGCGGAGGTCATGTCGATCTCACGGTACTGGGCGCGTTTGAAGTCGATGTGGAAGGCAACATCGCCTCATGGACGGTTCCAGGCAAGCTGATGAAAGGCATGGGCGGAGCGATGGATCTGGTGGCCGGTGCGGAAAATATTATCGTGATGATGACCCATACCGATAAGGCCGGAAATGCCAAACTGCTGCGCCGCTGCACGCTCCCGCTGACCGGTACCCGCTGCATTCGCCATGTGCTGACCGACCTGGCCTGGCTGGAAGTGCAGGACGGAAGCTTTTTACTGAAGGAGCGTGCCCCCGGCGTCAGCGTCGAGGAGATCCTCAGCAAAACCGAAGGCCATGTCATCGTGCCAGAGTATGTTCCTGAAATTCGTTGTTCAGAGGTATGAATATGCATGACGTTGTCATTGTCGGTGCGCTGCGTACCCCGACAGGACGGTTTCAGGGGGCATTTTCCACCCTTCCGGCGACCGAACTGGGCAGTGAGATTGTGAAGCGCTTGATAGCCGATGCGGGCATTGTTCCGGCGGCTATTGACGAAATCATTCTGGGCCAGGTACTGACCGCCGGATGCGGGCAAAACCCCGCCCGCCAGACCGCCCTGAAAAGTGGATTACCCTACGATATTTCGGCAACCACCATTAATAAAGTGTGCGGTTCAGGTCTGGAAGCCATTCACCTTGCGGTGCAGGCATTACAGTGTGGTAGCGCGAGAATCGCTATCGCGGGTGGGCAGGAAAATATGAGCCTCGCCCCCTACATCCTGTCACAAAGCCGGACGGGCATGCGAATAGGTCACGGTGAAGTGACGGACAGTCTGATCCATGATGGCCTGTGGGATGCGTTTAATGACTATCACATGGGGCAGACGGCTGAAAATATTGCCCGTCAATATCAAATCAGCCGCCAGGAGCAAGATGCCTTCGCGCTTCTCTCCCAGCAAAAGGCCGCCGACGCAATCAAATCAGGCCGGTTTAAAGCGGAAATAGTCCCCATCACCGTTCGTGAAAAAACGGGTCCCCGCCAGGTGATGCAGGATGAACAGCCTCGTCCAGGCACTACCCCGGAAAGCCTGGCTGCTCTGCGCCCGGCCTTCAGCGAAGAGGGCAGCGTCACCGCCGGGAATGCCTCGTCGATGAATGATGGCGCTGCGGCTGTGTTACTGATGCGCGCAGAAACGGCCAGAGAGATGGGAATACCGGCGCTGGCCCGGATTGCGGCGTATGCCTGCGCCGGTACGGATCCGGCCATCATGGGTATCGCCCCGGCGGAGGCGACACGTCGCTGCCTCGACAAAGCGGGCTGGCAGCTGGCAGAGGTGGACCTGATCGAAGCCAATGAAGCTTTTGCCGCGCAGGCTCTTGCTGTGGCGCAGGTCCTGGAACTCGATACAGATAAGCTCAACGTTAACGGCGGCGCCATTGCTCTCGGCCATCCCGTCGGGGCATCTGGCTGTCGCATTCTGGTCACATTAGTGCATGAAATGCTTAAACGCGGGGCAAGTAAAGGTCTGGCAACGCTGTGCATTGGTGGGGGGATGGGCGTTGCAATGGCTATCGAGCGCGTGACGCCGACTGATTAAGTGAATACCCTTTCTGGCGTATTCCGGAACTCTTCCGGAATACGCTCAGGGGATAATTACTTCTGTGCTTTCACATGTTTCGTCAGAAACGCATTCACTACCGAATTAAACTCCTCCGGGGATTCAAAATAGGCTGAATGCCCTGCATCAGGGAACGTATACGTTCCGGCTCCCGGCACCAGCGTTGCAGTATGAAAATGGCTCTCAGGAGAGAGAAAATCATCATGGGCGCCACCGGCAATAATG
Source organism: Scandinavium hiltneri (assembly GCF_024764835.1). GTDB lineage: Bacteria > Pseudomonadota > Gammaproteobacteria > Enterobacterales > Enterobacteriaceae > Scandinavium > Scandinavium hiltneri. Next base: position 121,797 of record NZ_JALIGE010000069.1, read on the forward strand.
GTTGGCACCGTGTAATTCTCGAAATCCTGCGGATAGAGTTTGATGCTGTCATCCTGCATAGTACGGGCATCAAAGGGACCATTCAGCAGTTTTATCTGGCTATAAAGAAAAGCAATATCGGGATGAGCCTTAATGAAGTCACGGTTCCAGCCGATGCCTGAATCGCGACCAGTGCCACCGAACTTACCACTGTTGAAGATATCACCGGAGGATCTCAGGATAGCCCAGTTTGTCTCTGAGTAAGCCGGTGTAGGTGAACCGCTAATAAACAAACATGACACACGTTCAGGCGATTGCACGGCCAGACGCAATCCCGCCCAGGCCCCCAGAGACTGACAAACGAAAGCCGCTTGTGTCAGGCCTTCGGCATCCATAATTACGCGGATATCGTCGGCGAAGAACTGTGGATGCACCTTCTCTGGCGGACAAGCAGAGTGCTTGAACCCACGTAAATCAACCAGTATCGCCCGATAATTACGGGAGAAGAAAGGAACCTGCTGGAACCAGGCCAATGTATTACCGCCACCACCATGGATAAAAAAGACAGGATGCCCTTTTTCTCCGTGAATTTCGTAATAGAGTTTCACACCTTCATTCATTGCATAAGGCATATTCATTTCCCTTTATGGATGGTTTTTACCGGTGGCGTCATTGACCGCACCGGCAATGAAGAAGCAGTAATGCCAAGCGGCTCAGCCAATCGCCCGACTCTGGACGGCGGTGTCGGGTAACCATTTCTGACCGATGTAAACGCCAACAAGATTCATGCCCAATCCCCAAAGCCCAGGGTGCCAACCCAGCGGCGAATCAATCAGGAACTGGCACACCAGGAAGGTCAGGCTGCCGACGATCACTCCAAGGGTGACACCCGCGCGGTTCAGGGATGGGAAGAAAAGCGCGCCCAACACCATTGGCATCAATTGCACAATCACGCCATAGGCTCCCAGCAACAGCACCACCAGTGAAACAGGATTGAACAGTGCAATGGCGTAAGCGACCAGCGATAGTCCCAGCACGCTCCAGCGCGTGACGCTAACGGCTTGCGCTTCGCTGGAATTACGCATCAGATTAGAGCCGAGGATATCGCGCGTCAGTATGACCGCCACGGTATGAGCCTGATTGGCGCCAGAAGACATTGCCGCGGCCAGTGCCCCGGAGAGCATCAACCCTTTTACCCACGGAGAAAAGTTAGCCACTTTCAGTACCACCTCAAGCAGCACCGTGTCAGGGCGAGCAAGAGGTGAACCCGCGAAGATAAGCATCCCGGCCAGGCCTATCAGCAACAGCGGGATCAATAACAGGCTATACAGTGGATAAAGCACGCTAACCTGGCGCAGGCTGCGCGCGCTGTCAGCTGAGTAAAAGCGGGTGAACACGTGGGGCCACATTCCCGAGCCAAAGGCACTAACCAGAATTGCGGTCGAGACGCCTCCCCAAGTCATACCCGTTACACCCGGCATGGTCAGGTATTCCGGCATCTGGAGCTTAATCTGAGTGAACATCTCCCCCACGCCGCCAAACAGACGATGGGTAACCGCCAGCCCCAGGAACCATGCAATGCTGACCATCATGATGCCCTGTAACAAATTGGTCCACCCGATCCCTTTCAGACCACTGAAGAAGACGTAGATGGCCACCACCACAAAAGCCAGAAAGGCGCCCAGCCAGAACGGAATAAACCCGTCGGTGGCGGCCTGGAACAGTAACCCGGCACCGGTTATCTGAATCGCCAGATATGGCACCAGGGCCAGCACCCCAATTGCACCTGCAAGAATGCCCAGCGGTCGGCTGCGATAATGGTCGGCAATCATATCCCCTTGTGTCAGATAACCCCGCGCTCGCCCTAACTCGGCGGCACGCGGCCCCAGTACCCAAATAGGGATAGTGGCCAGGCTGATAAAGGCAAAGATATACAACGCGACTGCACCGTGCTGGTAAGCCCAGCCAGGCGCACCGAGAAAGGTAAAGGCTGAAAAAATCTCAGCGCCGATGATGAAAAACAGAATAAAGACGCTGACATGTCGCCCACCAGCCACATACCCCTCAAGGCTGGACCCCGATTGCCCTCGCGCGCGGATGCCCACCCACAACACCACGCTCAGGTAGATAAGCGTAATTCCGGTCACTATTGTAGAGTCACTCATGACGCCCTCCCCCATGTCTGGCGACGAAGGCGACCGCCATCCCGCAGAACAGCAAAACCGCCCATAGGATGTACCAGAAGAACAGGAATGGCAGTCCGAACACGGTTGGCTCAATACGGTTACCAATCAGGGCGCCAGGCCAGGTCATGGCCAGAGTGCATAGCGTGAAATGCAGCACGATCAACGTGTTATAGGTCTTTGTCATTATCTGGACTCGCTCGCTCAGCGCGAGGTAATGTGAATGGTGGTTCAACTATAGTCCAGCCGATATATAGTAAATATATTGTTAATCGATATCTGGTATGCTTATTTGGCATACCGTATCAGAAACCAAAAAGAGTGAGAGTCATGGATTTCCGTCAGCTGCGTTATTTTATTGCCGTGGTCGAGGAAGGCTCGGTGCTGGCTGCCAGTCGGCGCGTACATGTCGCCCAGCCAGCCCTGACCCGCCAGATTCACCTTCTTGAGGAAAGTCTGGGTGTCAGGCTATTCGAACGCCATGCCCGGGGTATGAAGCTCACGGTAGCCGGGATGGCCTTATTTGAAGATGCTCAGGAGCTGCTGGATCGCCGTGACCAAATCAGAGCAAGGCTCACGGCTTTGGATAGCGGGTTGACGGGAAAACTGGGACTGGGGATCACCGTGACCCAGCTATGGTTTCCCCAAGTTGCCACATTACTTGGCGACTATCGTCGCCGCTATCCCGGTGTGGCCCTTGAAGTCTTCCCGTTACTCTCAGGCCCGCAGCTGGATCGACTTCGTGTGGAGCGCCTGGATGCGGGTATTCTCTATCTTGATAATGGCAAGATTCCGGGGCTTGATGCTCGCCTCCTGCATCGCGATTATCTGGTTCTGGCTGTGCATGAACATTCCCCGTGGGCCAGCCAGCCTCCCCGAACACTCGCGCAACTGCAGGACGAAGATTTTATTGAGGGCTTTCGCCAGGCTTCACCTGTTTTTTTCGATCGCATGCAAGCACACTTTGCGCGTCACAACTTTCAGCCACGCGTCGTGCAGTATGGTGCCGATAACCTGGCGCTGCTCAGTATGGTCGCCGCGGGATTAGGGATAGCGATTGTTCCCGCGACCAGCGGCTACCATCCAGTCCCGAGAGTCCGTTTTTTGCGTCTTCCTGAACTTGACGACTGCGATATGCCATTGTGGTTTGCCTGGCGGACTGGAAACGATTCACCCGCTTTGCGCAATCTGATAAGCCTGGTTGAGGCGAGGAAATTATCACTCCCCTCAAATAATCCAACATGTAGGCCTGCGGGAAAGAAAATCTAATTAATTCACGGGTTTTCGCAAATAATATAAATTAAATGATGATTTAGATTAACTAAACCAACAAACGAAATTGTCACAGAAGATCTATTTTTATGCTGACGTCAGACGGGGTATTCATTCCTGTCGACAGCAGCAGTGGCAGTGAGCCAATCCCGGAAGCGCCTGCTCATTCGTTGTAAAACAGCCGATTCATCATACACAAGGTAGTAAGCGACTGGAGAGTCAACAGACACTCTTAACGGGTTGATAAGTGAGCCATTTTTAATCTCATCTCGGACCAGTGCACTCCGGATAAGGGCGATACCTTTTCCTGCCAGGGCGGCCTCCAGAACACCATTAGAATCAACAAAAACAGGACCTCTGTCCGTATCGGCCCCAGAGAAACCTACCGCATTAAACCAGATCGCCCAGTCCATCCGGTGCTCATCATGCAGCAATGTATAGCGGGTGATATCCAGTGCTGAAGAGAGAGGATGCTCGCGGGGAATAAGACGGGGGCTGCATACAGGCCACAGGCAGTCGTTCAGGAGACATTCTGATTCCAGGCCAGGATAACGGCCAGTACCGTGCCTTACAGCGAAGTCGATCCCCTCCGACAGCAAATCCACACGCCGGTTAGTGGTGCTGATTTGCACTTCCACGCCGGGGTTTTCTTTTTCAAAGACTGGCAGTCGGGGCAGCAGCCACTGGATCGCAAAGCCACGGGTACAACTGATGGTAATTTTATTGGGTTTGCCTTCATTCATCAGACGCTGTGTTGCTTCCGCAATCTGGCTGAATGCCGGCCGGATGGCACGCAAATAGATCCGGGCTTCATCGGTCAGCTCAAGACTTCGAGCACTGCGGATGAAGAGACGCATGCTGGTCATATCTTCCAGTTTCGCAATTTGCTGGCTGACAGCACTGGAGGTAACACACAGTTCTTCCGCTGCTTTTTTCATGCTTAAGTGCCTGCCTGCCGATTCAAAGCACATTAGTGCATGTAAAGGTGGTAATTTCATAATCTGGTTGTTCTCATGAATTAGTTTATCTTAAGTATAAAAGAAAATATTGTTTGTGTGTTTTATGACATGCTCTTAAAGTTTTTTAAATTTTCCCATGTATACAATATTATATTTTTAATAAAAGGGGTGTCGAAATGCGTACTGCAGATTATATCCGTTTAATACTACTTGCAGCTATATGGGGGGCGAGCTTTTTATTTATGCGCATTGCCGCATCTGAATTCGGTGCAATTAACACCGCTTTTTTACGGGTGTTCTTCGGGTTTCTCGGGCTCGCTTTTATCCTTTTAATTCTAAAGTCATCCGTTAAGTTCGAGGGTAAATTTAAACACTCTCTTATTTTAGGTGTAATTAATTCAGGGCTACCTTTTTTCATGTACTGTCTCGCAGCCAGATGGTTACCTGCCGGATATTCTGCCATTCTGAATGCTACTACCCCGTTAATGGGAGCGCTGACTGGATTTGCCTTTTTCGGAGAAAAACTGTCAACGCGTAAATGGGGCGGTGTGATCCTTGGGCTGATAGGCATTATGGTTATTACCACCGTCGGAGAATCACGTTCCAACGATGAAACGATAGCAGGTGTGGTGGCCTGCCTTATGGCTACCGGATGTTATGGTGTGGCTGGTTTTCTGACCCGGAGCTGGATCTTAAATAAGGGAGGGCTGGATCCAAAAACCGTTGCCTTTGGTAGCCAGATTGGAGCCACTCTGTTCTTACTGCCTTTCTTTATCTGGAGCACCACAACCGGCCCTTCAATTGACTGGCTTCAGGGAGAGGTGTGGGCGAGTATACTGGCTGTCGGGATTATTTGTACTGCCTTTGCCTATATACTGTATTTTCGCCTTATTGCTGATATTGGCCCGCTGCGCACTCTCACAGTCACCTTTTTGATCCCCCCGTTTGCCGTGCTCTGGGGCTATCTGGCGTTGGGTGAGACCATTAATGAAGGGTTTATTATCGGCGCGCTCATTGTGTGTGTTTCAGTGTGGCTGGTAGTCACTCCGGGAAAAAATACCGCTGCCATGAAAAGCGAAGTGACAAAATAAGAGTATAGCTGACGACAATGTTCCGGGAGCGGGTATCGATAAAGTCTATGGTGCAGCAGACAACTGGAACAAGTGGCCAAATTCAGCAAACCACTTCAATTCCGCTGGCTTATGCTGCACTCCTTATCACAAATTTTAATTTTACGGACCGACCCTAATAACAAAACGCACAATGCATTAGGCACTGCGGGGTGAAAGAATGACGTTAACTGCAGGTATTAATTGCAAATATACGGCGTGTTATTTTCGAAAAGCACTGGCCTGTACCCTGCTCTTACTGCAAACATCACGTTAGATCCCCCGGAGGCCTGCTTATAGACGCCGACCTTAAAATCGTCATTGGCATCACGGGTGGATTGCAGCTCTAAGTAGGTGTTATTGACTCTTAGGGTCTTCGGGAAAAGCGTGACATCGATCTGGTATGTCGTTCCATCATTTGAAGCACAGGAGAGCATTGACCCGCTTGATTCGGCAAAAACGCCTGCGATACCCGACACAGGAATTCCTGCCATCACCACGCCTAACACCAGTATTGTTCTAAATTTCACAAAACCCTCCTTAAAAGAAAACCGTGCAATCTACAGGGATTAATGGGTTCGTTATGGGCTTTTAATGCTTAACTCCCTGTTAAAATAAAGTGTGCGATTAACGCCCGGCATCTGGCCTTCTCTCCACCACTCTCTACACTCATTTCGTCAACCAGATCAACGAGGTAAGCATGACTGTCATCTGTCCCCTGTTTATTGCCGGTAAGTCGGTGATGGCTGAAAACCAGCGCACCTTTGAACGGCATAATCCTGTTAACGATGCCGTTGCCAGTCGGGCGGCGGCGGCCAGCGTCAATGATGCTGTCCGGGCTGCAGACGCAGCCGCCAAAGCGTTTCTTACATGGCGCGACACCACGCCTGCGCTTCGCCGCAGTCTTCTGCTAAACGCTACCGATGAACTGGAAAAACGCAGCGAGCAGTTCGTGACCGTGATGGCGGCTGAAACCGGTGCGACGCCGCACTGGGCGGGCTTTAACGTCCATCTGGGCGCAGAGGTACTGCGTGAAGCCGCCACGCTGATTGACGGCGACACCCGTGAAATGCGCCTGTGGCGCCGAAGAATCCTTTGGGCCGGTGAAAGCTATTATTCCCGCCAGTGGCGACGCGGAATTGTTGGCTATCGCCAATGAGAGCGAGTACGGCCTTTCTTCCGCGGTCTACAGCCGTGATACCGCCAGAGCGTGGAACGTGGCGCAGAATCTGCAATCCGGCATCTGCCACATTAATGGCCCCACTGTTCACGACGAGGCACAAATGCCGTTTGGCGGCTGCAAATCTTCTGGCTATGGCCGTTTCGGTGGCCGCGCGGGCATTCATGAATTCACTGAACTGCGCTGGATAACACTGCAAACCACGCCGCGTCAACTGCCCTTCTGAGCAAAAATTTGCCCTAATACCGCCGCCAGCGCAGACGGATTTTCCCAGGACATGGAGTGTCCTGCTTCAGGCACAATATGCAGCGGGATCCCGGCGTTGACTACCGCAGCTGCATCGTCATCCGGTAATGAGCGTTCACCGAATATCAACGCCCGTTCGCAGCCAAGGGCAAGAAAGCGCGCCATCCACGAGGGCGACACGCCTTCGACCAGGCTTTTTGCCCCGCGCCACATTGCCCAGGGCGCGACATTTTGCAGACATCCTCTCCAGGGTGTTTTGTCATTGGCGAGGATCCTTTCATAGCTCCGGGCAACAAATTCTGATTCGGGTTCCGCGACAACCAGTCGACTGTAGAAGCCACCGCCAGACTGAAAATTAGGCTCAGAGACGGCTAATGTGTGCAGATGCTGCCCTAACCGCTCCGCCACTTCAATCGCGATGCTGCCGCCCATGCTATGGCCGTAGAGATCAAGTTGGCTCAGACCCAGGGAATCAATGACTTCCATCACCACCGCTGCTTGCTGAGTGGTAGAAAAATCGAAGTCATGGGGTTTATCGCTGTAGCCGCTGCCGGGCAAATCAATCAGGATTGTGCGTCGTTCGCGCAATGCGGGTTCGGTAACGATGCGCGGATACTCATAGGAAGAGGCGCACCCTAAGCCGTGGATAAACACTACCGGGATGCCGTTGCCGGGAAAATCGTGCCAGCGCACGGTGGCGCCAGCAATAACAGAACTGAGACTGTGCATGGGTTGCTCCCTCTCTTATTGACTGTATTTTTATACAGTATCAATAAAGAAATGGCGAGCCCCGGTCCGGATCAGAACATCGATAACAACAGTGCGACCGGAAAGCTAAACGGCCAGGTGGCACCAATCAACACGGTGGCAATCAGGCGGATACGCTTGCTCTCTTTGGTGAGAAACCACGTGATGAAGGCGCTGATGGAAGCCATTACGGCGTAGAAAATCAGCATGTGCTGGTAAAGCGTCATGGGAAAAACCGATCCGTATCAAAAAAATTCGCGCGCAATATGCCATTTTTTTTGACGTGTATCAAATTTTTACATTTCACTTCGACTGACCGCCCAGGTTATGTAAAAACAGACTTTGTCTGATTGCGAACCCTCTGGCTGACGACTATATCAATAGAGGCCGATAAAAAGAGGAAGGCGTTATGGAAGTGTCGAGCAGAACCGTGTTCCTGATTAATCTCTTTGCAGCCGTTGCCCTTATTAGCCTGTTGTCGATTCGCTTTGGCTGGCTTTAAAGATGCACAAATGACGGAGTAACAGCAAAGTCAGAGAGTTAATCCCGGTCACTTAATGGTGACCGGCATTATTTTAAGGGCCCGTTAGCGTTTTAAGCTGCTGCCACGCGAGGCAATGACGTCCTTATACCAGTAAAAACTTTTCTTCCGCGAACGCGCCAGTGTGCCGTTGCCTTGATCGTCACGATCCACGTAGATAAAGCCATACCGCTTGGAAAGCTCTGCTTTCGAGGCACTGACCAGATCGATGGGTCCCCAGCAGGTGTATCCCAGCACGTTCACGCCGTCTTCAATCGCTTCCCTGACCTGCACTAAATGATCGTTGAGATAGCTGATGCGATAGTCATCGTTCACGGTACCGTCGGCGTCAGGTTTATCTTTCGCGCCCAATCCGTTTTCGACGATGAACAATGGCTTCTGATACCGATCCCACAGCATATTCAGCAGCACGCGCAGGCCAACCGGATCAATCTGCCAGCCCCATTCGGAGGCCGGTAAATGAGGGTTGGGGATCATGCTGAGGATATTGCCGCGCGCCTTAGCATTCACTTCTTCATCAGCGCTGACGCAGCCGGTCATGTAGTAGCTGAAGGAAATAAAATCGACGGTGCTTTTCAGCGCCTGCCTGTCGCTGTCGCTCATATCAATTTCGATGTTGTTATCGCGGAAATAGCGCAGCATGTAGCCCGGATATTCACCACGACATTGCACATCACCAAAGAACAACCATTGCCTGTTTTCCTGGAGGGTTTCCAGCACGTCCGTTGGCTTACAGGTCAGCGGATACATCAATCCACCGAGCAGCATATTGCCCACTTTCGCGTCCGGTATGAGCTCATGACAGGCTTTGACCGCCAGGGCACTGGCCACTAGCTGATGATGAATGGCCTGATAAATCTCGGCTTTGATGCTGTTTCCCGCAAGGCCAACACCGGTCATTGGCGCATGAAGCGACATGTTGATTTCGTTAAAGGTCAGCCACAGTTTTACTTTGTTTTTGAAGCGGGTGAACACCGTGCGGGCGTAGCGTTCAAAGAACGTGATAACCTCGCGATTTCCCCAGCCACCGTGATTTTTCACTAACCCCCACGGCATTTCGTAGTGAGACAACGTAACCATTGGAGTAATGTTGTGCTTCGCCAGTTCATCGAACAACTTGTCGTAATAGGCTAGCCCGGCTTCGTTGGGCTGCTGTTCATCGCCATTAGGGAAGATACGCGTCCACGCAATCGACACCCGCAGGCAACTGAAGCCCATTTCGGCGAACAAGGCGATATCGTCGGGATAGCGGTGATAAAAATCGATGGCGACATCTTTGATGCCCATATCGCCAGACTTCCGTTCGCTGATTTCGCCAAACACACCGTGCGGCTGAACATCAGACGTAGAGATGCCCTTTCCGTCCTCCAGCCATGCGCCTTCGACCTGGTTTGCAGCCACTGCGCCGCCCCACAAAAACGTTTCAGGAAATGCTTTCATCTGATTCTCCTTTGATTTAACGAGTGACCGTTAAAAACGGCATCCCGCCCTGGATGGTGTGCTGGTCTGAGGCCTGAACAACAGCGGAGTAATCTTCACTGTTGCTGATGATAACCGGCGTAGCGAGATCGTATCCCGCATCAAGAATAGCCTGCCGATCAAACTCGATCAGCAGATCGCCGGGTTTAATTTTGTCACCTATTTTGACGTGTGCGATGAAGTACTGTCCGTCGAGTTTGACGGTGTCGATGCCGATGTGAATCAGCACTTCGATACCGCTTTCACTGAGTAAACCGATGGCGTGACGAGTCTGGAACAATGACGCCACTTCACCGTGGAACGGGGCGATAACCTGACCCGTTAGCGGGATAATCGCCGCGCCCTGGCCAAGTAAACCGCTGGCAAAGGTGGCATCCGGCACCTGGTCCATCGCAAGAACCGTACCGCTCATCGGCGCCAGAATGTCGTTCTCACCGGCCACAGTGCCGGCAATCGTTTCTTGTCCATCCTTACGCGGCAGACCTGAAACCAGGGTCATCACGCAGGCTAACACCATCGATACCGCCGTCCCGATAATTGCACCCCACACGGTAAAATCCACCCCGTTCGGCGGAATAATCTGCGCAAAGGTGAAGACGCTGACCAAGCCGAAAGAGTAGACACTGGAGTGACAGAACCCGATGATTGCGCCTCCCACTGCTCCACCGATGCAGCCAAAAATGAAAGGTCGACGGCCAGGCAAGGTAACGCCATACACGGCCGGTTCGGTGATGCCGAAAATACCGGCAGTCACTGCCGACCCAGCCAGCACTTTCATTTTCTTTTCCCGTGTGCGCAGGAGCACACCGAGCGTCGCCCCAACCTGTCCCATAACTGCAGGCAGCAGCAGCGGCGCTAAGGTGTCATGTCCGAGCACGCTGAGGTTGTTGATCATCAGCGGCACCAACCCCCAGTGCAGGCCAAAGATCACGCACACCTGCCAGATGCCGCCCATGACGGCCCCCGCCAGCCACGGCATGAAGGCATAAATCGCCTGATATCCCTGCGCCAGCACCTGACTCAACCAGATGGCCGCCGGACCAATTAGCAAGAACGTCAGCGGCACGGTGAGGACTAAACAAAACAGCGGCGTGAAGAAATTGCGCACTGCGGAGTGGAAAACCTGGTTAAAGCGTTTCTCCAGCCAGCAGCTGACCCACGCGGCAAAAATAATCGGGATAACCGAGGCACTGTAATTGATGAACGTAATTGGGATGCCGAGGAAATGCTCAGTGACAGCACTCGCCTGAAAGGCCTGAATAACAACCGGGTGTGTCAGCGCCCCCCCTATCGCCATGGTCAGGAAAGGACTGCCACCAAATTTTTTGCCTGCGGTGTAACCGAGTACCAACGGGAAGAAGTAAAACAGGCTATCGCTGGCGGCGAACCACAGCGTGTAGGTACCGCTGTTTTGGGTCAGCCAGCCACACACTACCGCCAGCGCCATCAGCCCTTTAAGTATCCCCGATGCGGCCATTACACCCAGGAACGGCGTGAAGATGCCGGATATAACATCTATAAGCTGGTTGAGCAGATTCGTTTTTCCCACGGTTGACGCTGCTACGGTTTCGTCAGTGATCCCTGCTTCGGCACAAACCGCGTTATAGACATCGTGTACGTGGTTACCGATAACCACCTGAAACTGCCCGCCGCTTTCCACCACCATGATGACGCCAGGATTTTTTTTCAGCGCATCCGCGTTGGCCCGCTTACCGTCTTTCAGTTTGAAACGTAAACGCGTGGCACAGTGAACCAGATTGACGATATTCTCCCTTCCACCTACCTGGGCCAGAATATCCCGCGCAATCTCTTGATATTGCATGATACTTTCCTTTCACCATTCGCCCGTCGGGCGTTATGTAGCCTGAGTTATATACAAAAAAACCTGACCTCAGCCACTCAACACAGAGGACCGATAGTCAGGTTTTGCCTGCCGAAGCAGTAACAATCCTTTTTTTAAGAAAGCGTGAGGCTCTCTTTACGCACTCGCTCAATATGAATGGCGAGGAACATAACTTCTTCCGTAGTCAGTTCGCGCTGATATTCGTTGACCAGGTGGCGACTTATTTTCTCCGCACAACGCCAGGCTCGCGGGTAGTTGTCTTTGACCGCCGTATGCAGCGTGGCGTCATCGTCTGCTACCACCGTGTGGTTCAGCATGCGTTGAGCAAAAAATTTCAGGTGCGTAACGAAACGCTGGTAGCTCAGCGCCTCTTCGTTGTAGTCCAGCGTCAGTTGGTATTTCACTATCTGCAAAATTTCCTGCATGACGCGCGTTACGTGCATCACTTCCGGCATTTCGCTGTTGAGCTGGGCGGTGACCAAATGTAGCGCAATAAACCCGGCCTCATCTTCTGCCAGCCGCACTCCGAGGCGTGTTTCAATGGTATCCAGCGCCTGTTGCCCTATTGAAAACTCTTTCGGATACAATCGCTTGATTTCCCATAACAGCACATTGCGCAGTGCCACGCCTTTCTGATGCCGCTCGAGGGCAAAATGGCAGTGGTCAGTCAGCGTGATGTACAGACTATCCTGCAATTTGCCAAGCCGCGCGCGTGACTGCTCAATAATCCGGTCACAGGTGGTCATCACCTCCAGCGGGATCTGACTCAGTAAATCGCCCAGACGTGCCACCAACTCATCACTTTGCAGGGCGAACACTTTCTCGATTTTGCGTGTATCCAGCGCATCACCGATCTGTTTCTGGAAACCCAATCCGCGGCCCATCACCACCTGCTCGCGCTGGTTTTCATCCAGAATGACCACCACGTTGTTATTGAGTATTTTGGCTACCTTCATTGCTGCCCCTACTGCGGCTCGCGATTGAAAATGTGCTGTACAAATTCACTGTACGCGGGCCGCCAGACATCCATTTCATGGCCGAGGCCCGGATAATTTTTATAGGTAAACCTCACACCACGCTGCTCAAATTCGCTTTTCAACCCGGCGACGTCTTTACCCGTCACCCCATCTTTTTCACCAACCACCAGCGTAATATTCTGCAGTTGTTTATTGATAGCCTGCGGCTGCATTAACAGCCGGGATACGGCTTCATTGGGTACCGAAACGGTGCTCACGCCGCTAAACATCCCCAGCCAACCGAAGCTGTCAATATGACTCATGCCTGAAACCAGCACCTGATATCCGCCCTGAGAAAGTCCCGCCAACGCCCTGCCTGCACTGTCTTTGCGCACATTGAAACGATTGCCGATAAGCGGAATGATATCCTCCATCAGCTCTTTATCCGCTGCCGCGGCATTCGCAGGATAAAAATCTTTGCGCGTATTCACTGGGGCAAAATTCTCCGGTACTGCCTGCTTAATGTCAGTTTCAGTATCCGGCACCACCACCAGCATCGGCTTGATTTTGCCTTCGGCTAACAGATTGTCCATGATTTGCGGGATGCGTCCCTGTGTAATCGCAGACAGGCCAGTATCGCCAAAGCCGTGATAAAAATAGAGCACCGGAAGCGGTTCGCCGTCCGGCTTATAGCCCGGCGGCGTCCAGACATAAACCTGCCGCTCTGACTGCAACGCACTTGAAGGGTAAGTGATTGTATGCAGTTCGCCATGTGGAACGGCGCGTTGGTCTAAAATCCCGCCGGGAACCAGTATCAGGCTAGTATTCACCTGCCGCTGAGGTTTAGGGAAGCGGCTGCCAGTGTCGATGGTTCGAAAACTATCAACGTCAAAAAAGTATTCGTATAGGTTTGGTTTAAGCTGCCCGCTGCGCCACGACCAGACGCCGTTTGCGTCACGAGACATCTCATGGGATACCTGGCTATCAGGGGTGCTGCCTGTCACTACTGCGACCCGCTTTGCGTGCGGCGCATACAGACGCCAGGTCACAGAGTTGTCACTATTAAGGCCGGTAATATACTGACTGGCAGGCACATTTACCGGGGCGGAGGCTGGCAGATCGACCGCCTGAACGGCCGGAGTACCCAGTATGCTAAGCACTAATAGAGATAAATAACGCATTTTTAAGTTCATCCTTGTTTCCTTTATGTTGAAGGTGGGTTACCACCAGATTTCAGCCTGCGCACCCACGGCTAACTGATCGTTTTTTTCATCCGCAAAACTAAAGTTATCGAGTTCGTTATTCAGCTCATGTATATAAGTGGCGTAGAAACGAATCTCTGGGCGAGACGTTAGCATACTGGTATCCACTTTAAATGCGTGGTAGAGCGTAGTTTTATAACCTGCTTCGGTGAACGCATCGCCAAATTGATTCTTGTTTTTCTGATTGAAATAGCCGACTTCAATACCGGTCTGATTAAACTTGCTCCAGATATACGCTGGCCTGACAACCACTCTCACACTTTCGAAATCGGTATGTGATCCAGTTTCATAGCTGTAAACATCTTCACCACGAGAATACACCAGTGCATTCGCCACAATGATATCGCCGCGCAAATAAGCCTCACCCTGCGAGACAACACGTAATGCTGTACCTCCGGTATGCTCACCGTAATACCGTCCATTGAAAGAGGTGTACGGACTTGAACCGGAGTAACGCGCGAAACTACTGGCCAATGAATTATTTGCTACCAGAATACTAAATTCATTAAAACCACCGCGGTCGAATTTTTGTTTTAGCGCAGCACCAAACATCCAGGTGTCTTTCCACTGATAATAACCGTTCTGATCTTCATTATTATGTTGATGGTCGCTTTGATTTGCCATGGCATAGCGCCCATTAACCATCAATTCTGCATTATCCCATAATGGGATTGATTTATACCGCATATCGATTGTATTAATATTGAGTTGCTGCGACTGACTGAGATCCTGATTATAACCGTCGATATCTTCACGAATTAACGCAACATCCAGCATACCGCGACCCAGTTTCATATTCTGTACGCCTAATCCACCGCCGCCGTCGGTTCGCTGCGTTTTCCAGTCCAGCATCTGTATTTCATACATGGGTAACTGGTGCTTACCTACCCAGAATTCCGCGTCCGGCGCGAAAGGTAAGAAGCCCTTGGTATTGACATACAGGTCTGAAAACTGAAGGAAATTTTCGTTATACGCGTTATCGCCAAACCATCCGGCAGAATATTGTTGCCCTACGTTGCCATCGAGTTGCACCACCGCATGAACCGTTTTTCCCCCTTCGTTGTAAACGCGCTGCGAAATCTGTAAATCGAACCAGTTACTGTATTCGTTCCCCAGACGGCCCAATGAACCAATCGCCCAGGACTTGGGTGAGCCTTGCGAACTCGTTCCCCATCCCGAACGGAAATAGCCACTGTAGTTAAAACCAATATCTTCCTTAACAAATTTACTTAAATCTTTCATCGTGATTGCCGCTATTTGTGAACTTGCGTTCGCTGACGCATCACTCGATACCGGCGCAGTGGATGTCACAATAACTTCATCAGGACGTGTAGTTTGCCTGGACAACTCATTGATGGAGGAAATATTTTTTCGACTATCCTCTTCTTGTTTCAACTTATAATATTGCAGTTCTTTTTTTGTATCGCGTAAATCCTTTTCAAGCAATTCCATGCGTTGCTCTAAAGATAATTGCGTTGCGCTTTGTACCCATGTCGGAAACGCCATTGGTGCTAATAACACCGTGGTTAAGAGACAGTGTCTGCCAATATCCATATAAAAACCCCAAAGATAATAATACTTTTAAAAGGCAATAGTTATCCACAGCGTAAAAAACACACACGCCGCTGACTGCATTTAGTTGAATGAGTAATTACCTGGTATTAAAAACAAAAAAACCTGACATTCCTCGTTTGAGAAAGTCAGGTTTTGCCTGCCGTAGCAGTAACAATCCAATCATATTTGCGTAGCGATAATAATCATTGCGTTGTAAATCACAATGATTATTTAAATAGTCTGTGATCTTCCTCTTATTTTGTTTCGTTCTGTTACCAACGACATTCCGGAAAATCATTATCATCAGACAGTTTTTAGCTAAAACTCACTCCGCCGGCGATTTCACCTTCGCCGCATTCACGTTGAATGCCGCCTGCAACGCTGCCGCGTTATCGTAGTTACTCGGATCGTACTGCGGCAACGGATTAACCTTCTCGTAATCCCACTCCGCCGCGGTACAGGCCGCTTCAGAACCGCCCTTCTTTTCGCACGCCGCGATGCGGTGCGCCGGTGAATTTGTACAACCACTTAAAAAAGCCAGCGCGGCAAAGGCGCAAATAAACAATTTCTTCATGACAACGTAAGATTATAACCAGGATGAGAAAGCTAACGATCCTCGCATACCTGTCTGAAGGCTGTCAAAACCCGATTAGTCTGGAATTGTGCGAGCGAAGCATCTCCTGGCGGTTGCGCTGCCACTCTTCCGCTTTCAACACGTAGAACAGACTCGGCTCCGCATTGGCGACGTCATTCACCTGCCCACGCAGCGCCAGTCCGGCTTTCACCAGCACCCGCTGCGAGGCCAAATGGTTGGCGCGCACCACCGCGGTGACTTTTTCCAGCGCACGTTCGTCGAACGCATAGTCAAGAATGCGGAAGCAAAACTCGGTTGCCAGCCCTTTGCCCCAGGCCTCCGTCGCAAAACGGTAGCCCAAATTGTAGGTCAACTCGTTGCCCAGCGGACGCACGCTGATCCCGCCGAAGCCAATCAGTTCCTGCGGTTGCAGTCGGTCATAGATAGCCATTTCACCAATGTCATGTTTCTGCCAACCGTCGAGCCACTGCGCGAGCCGCGTTCTGGCAAACGTCAGGTCGGGATAAGGGCCTGCAGGATTGAAGGTGTTGGTGGCGGGATCGCCGTAAATGCGAAAGAGGCAATCGGCGTCATCAGGGCGCACCGGGCGCAGGATCAGCCGTTCAGAATAAAGAAATTGCGTGTCGATTGTCTTACCGCTCCATGACAGGGACGCCAGCCGCGAAAAACCCAAAGCTGACATTAGGTACCCTGAATTATGGACAGTTTTCGCTTTTTTGCCTGGCGTTTATTGGTGAAATGGGCAAAAGAAAAGCCGCCACAGGCGGCTTAGCACAATTAGGAGGACTTACTCAGCGCCTTCCAGCGCATCCTGGATGGCGTCCGCTAAGGAAGCCACTTCCTGCGCCACGTTGCGCAGGTCCATCTGGCTACGAATGCCAGAATTTGCGGTGGAAGCAGAAACCGACGCTTTCGAAATTTCTAACGCTGCCTGAACGGCCAGCAGACGTTTTCTGTTTTCTGATGCATCCGGGCCGGTGGTGTCATCGAGATCAAAATAGCCTTCTAACATCGCTCTCTCCTTAAGGGTGTATGAATCGTGTTTTTGAATTGATTGTCAGGAGCAGGATACTGAAAACCCCGGCAGAAGCCAGAGTAAAAGGAAATTGGACCGCCACCGAGGCCTCGAACCTCGTACACTACAACATAAATGTCATTTGCTCTTCCAGCTGAGCTAGTGGCGGTTTGGGCTGCAAATACTACGCTCCAATCGTTAGCATTACAATTATTAGGGCTAATATTACAGAGGATTCAGGTCATTCACCGCCGTGATAGGCCGTGAAATATTCTCAATTTCGTAGGCATGAGGCGGCGTGTAAGATGATGAAAAATCAACGGGAGAACGCAATGTCCGGCTCTGAATTAGCTTCACGTCATATTGGTGATTTTCAGGTAACCGCCCTGAGCGACGGCAACATGGCCGCCAGCCTGGAGCTGTTGTCCGGCATCGACAGCGCCATCGCGGGCGACATTCAGCGCGAAGCCGGGATAACCGACGCCGGGAATATCCACATTCACGGCTACCTTATTCGCGGACACGGCCACACCGTGCTGGTGGATTCCGGCACCGGCGGACTTAACAACTCAGGAGGAATGCTGCAAAACTCGCTCGCCGCGGTTGGCGTCAGTCCTGAAGATATCGACACTGTGCTGTTGACGCACGGCCATCCCGACCACATCGGCGGCCTGCTGGACGCGCAGGGTCTTCCGGTCTTCACCCAGGCCGAGGTTTATCTTCATCCGCTGGAAATCGAACACTGGCTCGATGACAATAAATATCAGCAGGCCAGCGAACGTGCCCAGCGCAACTTTGCCCTGTTCCGTCGCACGCTGGATGCCTACGCGCAGCGGATAAACGTCCTCGGCGACGATACCGTCGTGCGCGGCATTACCCCCATCTGGCTGCCTGGCCATACGCCGGGTCACACCGGCTTTCGCATTGATTCGCGCGAGAAAAGCCTACTGATTTGGGGAGATATCGTGCATTTCCCGCATATTCAGACCGCGATCCCCGCCGTTTCCATTGCTTTTGATACCGACCCCGTGCAGGCAGAAGCCACCCGCAAAAAGCTGTTCGAGCAGGTCGCAAAGGAAAATCTACTGATTGCCGGTATGCATCTGGGCAAACCCGGCTTTGCGCATCTGGTTGAGGCGAAGGATGGGTATCGGATTGTGTATCTGGAAGAGTAACGATGAATGCGAGTTTGCCCGGCGGCGCTAACGCTTGCCGGGCCTACGGACCGTGAAATTGTAGGCCCAATAAGCGCCAGCGCCATCGGGCACGGATTTAGTGCTTAATCATGATGTGCCGGACCAGAGTGTAATCTTCCAGCCCGTAGACCGACATGTCTTTGCCGTAGCCGGACAATTTCTGTCCGCCATGTGGCATTTCGCTGACCAGCATAAAGTGGGTGTTGACCCAGGTGCAGCCATATTGCAGGCGCGCGCTCATGCGGTGTGCGCGGCCCACGTCTTTGGTCCACACCGATGACGCCAGGCCGTATTGCGAATCGTTGGCCCAGCCCAGCACCTGCTCTTCGTCATCAAACTCGGTGACGCTGACCACCGGGCCGAACACTTCGCGTTGCACGATATCGTCTTCCTGCTTCGCACCCGCCAATACGGTCGGCTGGAAGTGATAGCCTTTGCCCGGGGCTTTTTCGCCGCCGGTGACGACCTTGATGTGGCTCAGGCTGCGGGCTTTCTCCACCGCCTGGCTGACGCGGTCCAGATGCGCTTTAGAACTCAGCGGCCCGAGTTCAGTGGACTCATCGTTCGGACAGCCCATTTTCAGCGTGGAAACCGCCGCGCCGAGTTTTTCGACCAGTGCGGCATAAACGCCCTTCTGCACGTACAGGCGACACGCGGCGGTACAGTCCTGTCCGGCGTTGTAGAAACCGAAGGTGCGCACGCCTTCCACCACCGAATCCAGATCCGCATCGTCAAATACGATAACCGGTGCTTTACCGCCCAGCTCCATGTGGGTACGTTTGATTGACGGTGCGGTGTGGGAAATGATGTGCTCGCCGGTGGCGATCGAACCGGTAAGCGACACCATGCGTACTTTTTCGTGGCCGGTCAGCGGGTCGCCGACGGTTTTTCCGCGCCCGAACAACACGTTAATCACGCCCGCCGGGAAGATATCTTTCGCCAGTTCCGCCAGTTTCAACGCCGTCAGTGGTGTGATTTCAGACGGTTTGATAACGACGCAGTTCCCCGCCGCCAGCGCCGGAGCGAGTTTCCACGCGGCCATCATCAGCGGATAGTTCCACGGCACAATTGAGGCTACTACGCCCACCGGGTCACGGCGGATCATCGAGGTGTGCCCTTCCAGATATTCCCCCGCCGCCAGCCCGTTCAGGCAACGCGCCGCACCCGCAAAGAAGCGGAACACGTCGACCACCGCAGGCAGTTCATCGTTGATAACACAGTGCAGCGGTTTGCCGCAGTTGAGGGATTCAAGTTTCGCCAAATCTTCGGCGTTTTGTTCAATCACATCCGCCAGTTTCAGCAGGCATTCGGCGCGCGTTTTCGGCGTGGTTTGACCCCATTGGGAAAACGCCCGATCGGCGGCCTGCACCGCGTCATCGACTTGCGCCGCCGTGGCTTCGGCAATTTCCAGAATGATTTCGCCCGTCGCCGGGTTGTATACCGGCTGCATTTCCCCGGTACCTGCGACCAGTTCACCGTTAATCAATAAGTTGTGTTGCATATCCCGCTCCGTACTTTTCAATTATTTACCGCTACCGGCGACCGTTTCGCCATCGCGGGTCAGCCACCAGGCACCCAAAATCGGAAGCATTGTTACCAGCATGACCAGCAGCGCGACCACGTTAGTCACCGGCACATCGCGCGGTCGACCTAACTGGTTCAGTAGCCACAGCGGCAGTGTGCGCTCGTGGCCTGCGGTAAAGATGGTGACAATGATTTCATCAAACGACAGCGCAAACGCCAGCATTCCTCCCGCCAGCAGCGCCGAACCGAGATTCGGCAGCACGACGTAGCGGAAGGTTTGCCAGGTGCTCGCACCTAAATCCATCGACGCTTCCACCAGGCTCCAAGAGGTGCGGCGAAAGCGTGCGATCACGTTGTTAAAGACCACCACCACGCAAAACGTGGCATGCCCAATGACTATTGTTAAAAAACCCGGTTCAAGGTTGATGGCCTTGAATGCCGTCAACAGCGCCAGCCCGGTGATGATCCCCGGCAGCGCAATCGGTAATAACAGCAGCAGCGAAATCGCGTTTTTGCCGAAAAACTCACTGCGCCATAACGCCGCTGCAGCAAGCGTGCCAAGCACCAGCGCGATGGTTGTTGAGAGTACCGCGATTTGAAGTGACAACGTCACCGAATCCAGAATATCCCCGCGGCCTGCTGCCACGCTGAACCAGTGCAGCGTCAGGCCTTTCGGTGGAAAGCTGAACGCGGCATCTTCGGTATTGAAAGCATAGATGGCGATGATGGCGAGTGGGAAATGCAGGAAAATAACCCCGCCCCAGGCCGCCAGTTTCAGGAACCACGGTGCTCTTTCAGAGTGCATCGAATGCTCCCAGACGTTTCACGAACGCCAGATAGAGGGCGATTAACACAATCGGCACGATGGTGAACGCCGCCGCCATTGGCATGTTGCCGATCGCCCCCTGCTGCGCGTACACCATGTTGCCGATGAAATACCCCGGCGGGCCGACCAGCTGCGGCACGATGAAATCACCGAGCGTAAGCGAGAAGGTAAAAATCGACCCCGCGGCGATCCCCGGAATCGCCAGCGGTAAAACCACATAACGGAACGTCTGGCGCGGATAGGCCCCTAAATCCGCCGATGCCTGTAACAGCGACGGGGGTAAACGCTCAAGCGCGGCCTGAACCGGCAAGATCATGAACGGCAGCCAGATGTAGACGAACACCAGAAAGCGGCCAAAGCCAGACGTCGACAGCGTGTTGCCGCCGACTGCGGGCAGCAGCAGAAATTCGTTGAGCAGCCCTTCCAGCCCCATGTGACCCAGAAACCACTGTGCCACGCCATCTTTCGCCAGCAGCAGCGTCCAGGCGTAGGCTTTGACGATGTAACTCGCCCACATCGGCAGCATCACCGCGATGTAAAAGAAGGCTTTCCATTTGCCACGGGTGTAGCGCGCCATATACCACGCCATCGGAAACGCCAAAATCGCGCTGGCGATGGTGACGGAAATTGCCATCACCAGCGTGCGCACGATGATGTCGTAGTTGGCCGGGTTAAACAGTGCTTTAAGATTGGCGAGCGTCAGGTCCGGCGTCACCGACATGGTGAAGTCGTCGAAGGTGTAGAAACCCTGCCACAGCAAGGTCAGCAGCGAGCCGAGATACACCACGCCGAACCACATCAGCGGCCCGAGCAGCAGCAAAAACAGTGCCAGCGACGGTTTTCGCCAGAATAAGCCTGACAGCCGACTGGCGCGGTTGGCGGAAGGTAACGGGGCAATGCTCATGGTCATCTCACCTCCCTCCGTCCAGCGGGACCATGGCCTCCCTCGACCACGATGCCAGCACGTTCTGGCCCGGTGTCGGGCCATCAGGCACGCTGCCGCCGCTGAAATTGCCCTGACTCACCAGCAGCTTTTCACCGCCAGATAACCGAATTTCATAGCGTGTCGCCGCGCCCTGATACTGCACCGCCTGCACCACGCCGTTGACCTGAATATCGCCGCCCGTATCAAGACGAATATGCTCCGGGCGCAGCGACCATTGCCCGGTCATGCCGCACAGTTTCAACGTTTGCGCGGAATCAAACACGTTTGAGGTGCCGACGAAACTGGCGACGAACGGCGTGCGCGGGCGCAGATACAGCTCGCGCGGTGTGTCGACCTGCTCGATGCGACCATTGTTAAACACCGCCACGCGGTCAGACATCGACAGCGCTTCGCCCTGGTCGTGGGTGACGAAAATAAAGGTGATACCTAAATCCTGTTGCAGTTTTTTCAGCTCGAACTGCATCTGTTCACGTAGTTTGAGATCCAGCGCGCCCAGCGGTTCATCAAGCAGCAGCACGCGTGGCTGATTGACCAGCGCCCGGGCAATGGCCACGCGCTGACGCTGGCCACCGGAAAGCTGAGACGGTTTACGGGTGTGAACAAAACCGAGCGCTACTTTTTCCAGCGCTTCCTGCGCCATCGTGTGACGCTGTTTTTTGCCGATGCCTTTTACCATCAGCCCGTAGGCGACGTTATCGAGAATCGACATGTGCGGAAACAGTGCGTAGTCCTGGAACACGGTGTTGACGTCGCGCTGCCACGGGGGCAGAACGCTGGCTTCTTTACCGAATATTTTGATGGCGCCGCCGGAAAGCTGTTCGAACCCGGCGATCAGCCGCAGGCAAGTGGTTTTGCCGGAGCCTGACGGCCCCAGCATTGAAAAAAACTCCCCATCCTCGATGGCGATACTGACGCCATCCACCGCACGAACATCACCGTACAGTCGCGAGACATCCTGAAATTCAACTGCGTACGTCATGCTCAAACTCCCGGGCGTTAACGACCACCCATAATGGCGATGTAATCTTGCGTCCAGCGGCTGTAAGGCACGTACTTACCGCCTTCGGCGCCAGGTGTTTTCCAGAAAGCGATTTTGTCGAAGAAGGTATAGCCGTTCGTTTCACAGCCTTTTTCGCCGAGCAGCGTGCTGGCTTTACAGCCTTCCGGCACCACTGGCAGCGAGCCGAACCAGGCGGATACGTCGCCCTGCACTTTTGGCGTCAAGGACCAGTTCATCCATTTGTAGGCACAGACCGGGTGTTTGGCTTCGGCGTGCAACATGGTGGTGTCAGCCCAGCCGGTGACGCCCTCCTTCGGGAACACGGTCGCAATCGGCTGGTTATCCGCTTTCAGACCGTTAGCCTGATACGGCCAGGAACTCGACGCCACCACGCCTTCGTTTTTGAAGTCGCTCATTTGCACGGTCGCATCGTGCCAGTAGCGGTGAATCAACGCGTGCTGATCGCGCAACACTTTCAGCACCGCGGCGTACTGGGTTTCGGTAAGCTGATATGGGTCAGAAATGCCGAGCTGCGGCTGGGTGGCCTTCACGAACAGCGCGGCATCAGCGATGTAAATCGGGCCGTCGTAGGCCTGCACGCGTCCTTTGTTGGTTTTACCGTCCGGCAGATTTTGTTCGACGAACACCACTTTCCAGCTATCCGGCGGCGTCGGGAAAGTGTTGGTGTTGTACATCAGCAGGTTTGGGCCCCACTGATACGGCGTGCCGTAAACTTTTCCGTCAACGTTAAACCAGGCGCCTTTTTCCAGGCGCGGATCAAGGGTTTTCCAGTTAGGAATGAGCGCGGTGTTAATCGGCTGAACGCGTTTACCCATGATCAGACGCAGCGAGGCATCGCCCGACGCGGTGACAAGGTCATAGCCACCTTTGGCCATCAGGCTGACCATTTCGTCAGAGGTGGCGGCGGTTTTGACGTTTACCGCGCAGCCGGTGTCTTTTTCAAACTGAGTCACCCAGTCGTAGTTTTTATCGCTCTGGCCGCGTTCGACGTAGCCCGGCCAGGCAATAATATCGAGCCGACCTTCTGCTTTACCCAGCGTGGTCGGTGGTTCGGCGGCGTGTGCTGTCATGATAGTCATACCCAGCGCGCACAGGCTGCTGCGGGCAAATTGCTTGCTCATCGTGTTTTACTCCTGTCGGAATTAATCAGGCGGCAGCCGTGCCGTAAAAATATGTCCCCTAATAACCGTAGACGGCGGAATGCACGGCGACCTGCCCGCGCCGGGAATTTTCACCAGGTTGTGACAAAGGGCGCATTACGCTGAAAAGTCAGCGATATATCTGAACTAAATGCAGTATAGACAAGGTGTTAAGGCATGAGGCGAGGTATGCGTATTTCCTATGGCGCGAAAAGAAAATAACCCGATGGTTATTTATCAAATATTTGTCGGGTTATTTTCATTCCGAGAAAAAGGTATTCAGGAAATAAGAATGGCTACTCGTTAAGCATTTCAATAATAAGCTGGCCGAGTTTTTTTACGCCCTGCTCTTCGCGATCGCTCCAGCCCCAGGCAGTGTTAAAGCGGAAGAACGACGCCCAGCTGTCAGTGGTTGAAAACATCTTGCCCGGCGCAATGCTGATTTTGTGTGCCAGTGCCCGAGCGCCAAGCTCTCCGGCGTCGAGACCGTCGGGCAGTTCCAGCCATAAAAAGTAGCCGCTGTCATTATGGTGGATTTTTACTTCGGCGGGTAAATGGCGCAGCAACGCCTGCCACGCCTGATGCTTGCGCTCCGCCAGCTGACGACGCAGACGGCGAAGATGGGCGTCATAGCGCTTGGTACCGAGATAATCGACCAGCGCCATTTGCATCGGCGAACTGGTCGACAGCGTGCTCATCAGCTGCAAATGCTGGATGCGCTGCGCGTGTTTGCCCGCCGCCACCCAGCCGATGCGAAAGCCAGGCACCAGGCATTTTGAAAATGAACTGCAGTGCAGCGTCATATCATCGCGATCCCAGGCTTTCGCCGGAAGCGGTTTATCGCGGCCAAACCACAGTTCGCTGTAGACGTCGTCCTCAATCAGCACCACGTTATGCGCGCTGAGCAGCGCGACCAGCTGCGCTTTTTTCTCCGGACTTAAGGTGAATCCGAGCGGATTCTGGCTGTTGGTCATCAGCCAACAGGCTTTCACCGGATACTCTTTCAGCGCCTGTTTCAGGGCCGCCATGTCGATGCCCTCTTTCACGTCTGACGCCACCGACAGCGCTTTTAAACGCAAGCGTTCCAGCGCCTGGAGCGCGCCATAGAAACAGGGGTTTTCGACGATGACCCAGTCGCCTGGCTCCGTCACCGCCTGCAGGCTGAGGTTCAACGCCTCGAGGGCACCGGCGGTAATTACAATTTCATCCGGGGAAATGTTCATCCCCTGCAACGCATAACGGCGTGCGATGGCGTGACGCAGTTCGGTATTCCCCGGCGGCAGATTTTCAATCACGCTCATGGCGGTGGCGGTTTTGCTCACCTGCGCCAGGGAACGATTGAGCTGCTGGAGCGGAAACAGTCGCGGATCGGGAAACGCCGAGGCAAACGGCAGCACCGCCGCATCGCGACTGGCCTGCAGAACGCCGAAAATATAGGTATTAATGTCCACCGCTTCATCGCGCATTACCTGTGCAGGCGGCGTGGCTTTCAGCTGTTTCACCGGACGCGGCGCGACGTAATAACCGGACTGCGGTCGGGCAATGATTCGGCCCTGACTTTCCAGCAGTTGATAAGCATGACCGACCGTCATAAAGCTCATGCCGCTGATGGTGACCTGCTCGCGCAGGGACGGCAGACGATCGCCCGGTTGCCATACGCCAAGGCCAATCTGTTCGGTTATTTGCTGCGCCAGGCGCTGGTATTTTTTCATTGTCGATTTCGCCGCCAGTTTCATAACAGTAACAAAAAATATCATGATTTACGTAACTGTTATAGATAAATAAGCCTCGACTGTTTCTGCTACTCCAGAGCCGTAATCCTTACCATGACTGCGATCGCTGTTTTATGTCGAGGTTGTCCATGTTTGGTCTTGATGCTTTCCACCTGGCGCGGATTCAGTTCGCGTTCACCGTCTCTTTTCACATTATCTTTCCGGCCATTACCATCGGGCTTGCCAGCTATCTGGCGGTACTTGAAGGGTTGTGGCTGAAAACCAAAAAACCGATCTGGCGCTCACTGTGGGCATTCTGGTCGAAAATTTTCGCCGTTAACTTTGGCATGGGCGTGGTTTCCGGGCTGGTGATGGCCTATCAGTTCGGCACCAACTGGAGCGGATTCTCGCAGTTCGCGGGCAGCATTACCGGCCCGCTGCTGACCTACGAAGTGCTGACTGCCTTCTTCCTCGAAGCCGGTTTTCTCGGCGTGATGCTGTTCGGCTGGAATAAAGTCGGCCCGGGCCTGCACTTTTTCGCCACCTGCATGGTGGCGCTGGGCACGTTGATGTCGACGTTTTGGATCCTGGCGTCGAACAGCTGGATGCAAACCCCACAGGGCTTTGAAATCGTCAATGGCCAGGTGGTGCCGGTCGACTGGTTCGCGGTGGTGTTTAACCCGTCGTTCCCGTATCGCCTGCTGCACATGACCATTGCGGCGTTTCTCAGCAGTGCGCTGTTCGTCGGCGCATCTGCCGCCTGGCATTTGCTGAAAGGTAATAACACGCCCGCTATTCGCGCGATGTTTTCCATGGCGCTGTGGATGACGCTGATTGTCGCGCCGATTCAGGCGATGGTTGGCGATATGCACGGCCTGAATACGTTGAAGCATCAGCCGGCGAAAATCGCCGCCATCGAAGGACACTGGGAAAATGTGCCGGGTGAACCGACGCCGCTGCTGATTTTCGGCTGGCCCGATATGCAACAGGAACGCACCCGCTACGGCCTGGAAATCCCGGCGCTCGGCAGCCTGATCCTGACGCACAGTCTCGATAAACAGGTCCCGGCGCTGAAAGAGTTTGCCAAAGAAGACAGGCCCAATTCGACCATCGTGTTCTGGTCATTCCGCGTGATGGCCGGGCTCGGGGTGCTGATGCTGCTGCTCGGCGGGCTGTCGCTGTGGTTGCGTAAAGGCAAACGCCTGTATACCAGCAAGCCGTTCCTGCGGTTTGCGCTGTGGATGGGGCCGTCCGGGCTGATTGCGATTCTGGCAGGCTGGGTGACGACCGAAGTTGGCCGTCAGCCATGGGTGGTGTACGGCCTGCAACGCACCAAAGACGCGGTCTCGGCGCACGGTGATTTGCATATGAGCGTTAGCCTGCTGGCGTTCTTTATCGTCTATTCGTCGGTATTTGGTGTGGGCTACAGCTACATGATTCGGCTGATCCGCAAAGGGCCGAAAGTCTGGGAGCCCGACTCCCACGGCACACCGGCTCGCCCACTTTCTGCTGCAATCGACGGTTATCAACATAAGGAGACCCGCTAATGGGCATCGACTTATCGGTTATCTGGTTTGTGATCATCGTTTTCGCCACCCTGATGTATATCGTGATGGACGGCTTTGATTTGGGCATCGGCATTCTGTTTCCGTTCGTGCGCGGTATCGACGAGCGCGACGTGATGGTCAACAGCGTCGCCCCGGTGTGGGACGGGAACGAAACCTGGCTGGTGCTCGGCGGTGCTGCGTTGTTCGGCGCATTTCCGCTGGCCTATGCGGTTATCATTGACGCCTTAACCATCCCGCTGACGTTAATGCTGATCGGCCTTATTTTTCGCGGCGTGGCCTTTGAATTTCGCTTCAACGCCACGCCCTCACATCGCCCGTTCTGGGACCGCGCTTTTCTGGGCGGCTCGATTCTCGCCACGTTCTGTCAGGGTGTGGTGGTTGGCGCGGTGCTGAACGGTTTTCCCGTTCACAACCGGGCGTTTGCCGGAGGCGCGTTCGACTGGCTGACACCGTTCACCCTGTTCTGTGGCGTCGGTCTGGTGGTGGCTTATGCCCTGCTCGGCGCGACGTGGCTAGTGATGAAAAGTGAGTCTCCACTACAGGGCAAGATGCGGCGCGTTTCGCAGGGATTAACGCTGACGATGCTGGCGGTGATAGCCGTTATCAGCCTGTGGACGCCGCTGGCGCACCCGGCCATTGCCGATCGCTGGTTCAGCCTGCCGAACCTGTGGTATCTGCTGCCGGTGCCGGGTCTGACGCTGATTGTGGCCTTTGGGCTATGGCGTACACTTGGGAACCTGGCGTGTCATGCTGCGCCGTTTTTACTGACGCTGGGGCTGATTTTCTTAGGCTTTAGCGGGTTGGGTGTCAGTATCTGGCCGAATCTTATTCCGCCGGATATCAGCCTGTGGCAAGCCGCTGCGCCGCCGCAAAGTCAGGGCTTCATGCTGGTTGGTGCCCTGATTATCATCCCGATAATCCTGGTGTATACCTTCTGGAGTTATTACGTGTTTCGCGGAAAAGTGCAGACTGGCGAGGGGTATCACTGATGCAACAACCCTTGTACAAACAGCTGTTCTGGATGGTGATTTTGTGGGGCGGCAGCATACTGGCGCTGGCAGCCGTAGGAATGTTTTTCCGACTGCTGATGAGTGCGGCGGGTTTTAAATCCTGAATATATTGCCCGGCGGCGCTTGCGCTTGCCGGGCCTACAGAATCTGTAGCAAATGTGTTGCCTGTTGGCGCTAGCCTTTGCGTTTCGGCAAGGTCTTCATCAATTCATCCGGACTGACCGATGCCACAATGCTGCCCGGGTGCGGCATCTTGAAGATGTGATTTTTCATTTTGCCGATGACGTGCATTTCGCACGGACGGCAGTCAAATTTCAGGGTCAGCACTTCGTCGCCGTTGATCAGCTGCATCGGCGTGGCTTTCCAGCTCTTGATGTTGCCTTTCGCCTGTTTCGGACACAGGTTAAACGCAAAACGCAGGCAGTGCTTGGTGATCATCACCGGTACATCGCCCTTCTCTTCATGTGCTTCATAGGCCGCGTCAATCAACTGCACGCCATAGCGATGATAAAACTCACGCGCCTTATGGTTGTAAACGTTGCTTAAGAACGACAGATGCGTTTCCGGGTACACCGGCGCAGGCGTAGAAACGGCTTTGCGGCTACCGCGCTGATACGCTGCCAGACGCGCAACGTCGAGCATTTCAACCGTTTCACGACGCAGCTGGTTCAGCAGGCTGTTGGGCACAAACAGCGCGCCAGGTAGATTCACCTGCACGTCGCGCGGGTAGTAAATGGTCTGACCGAGTTTCGCCACGCCGTCCTGTAAATTGCTCATCGCTTTTTCGGCATTTGACGCTTCTTCAAAATTGCCGTCCAGCGTATGGGTCACGGTCACGCCGTCTTCGCTGGTCAGCGTCAGGATCAGCTGTTCCTGCCAGCCGCCCATTTCGATATCCACCGCAATGCGGCGCTCGCTGGAGGTTTTGGTCAATGCCTGAGACCAGTTATGGTCGAGGTTACGGTTAAGTGCGGCATTCGGACGCGCTTTGTACAGATCCGCTGGCATTTCGTTCGGCCACACGCGATAACGATTTTCGCCGATTTTCTCCACCATATTGGCGCGGAAACCGACTATTTCACGTTTGATCATCACATTCAGGCCGTCGCCGTTCGCCAGCGGTTCGGTCACCTGGACGTCGAGGCTTTCTTTGCTGACCTTCAGCACTTCGCCTACCGGCAAGCCGATAAACTTCGGAGAGTCGAACGCACCGATGTCGCCTTTACGCGCATTCACGAAATAGTCGGTGCTGCCGCGATGGAAGGTTTTGTCAGTCGATGGAATGAAGAAATGCTCGGTGCGCCCGGCGGAAGCACGCGCCAGGTCGCCACGATCTTCGATGATCGCATCCAGCATTTGGCGATAGTGCGCGGTGATGTTCTTCACATAGCTCATATCTTTGTAGCGCCCTTCAATCTTGAAGGAGCGCACGCCCGCGTCGATAAGCGCAGCCAGGTTGGCGGTCTGGTCGTTGTCTTTCATCGACAGCAGGTGTTTATCGTACGCCACCACGCGGCCCTGATCGTCTTTCAGGGTGTACGGCAGACGGCACGCCTGGGAGCAGTCGCCACGGTTAGCGCTGCGCCCGGTATGGGCGTGAGAAATGTTGCACTGGCCGGAATACGCTACGCACAGCGCGCCGTGAATGAAGAATTCGATGTTGGCGTCGGTGGCGTCGTGAATGGCTTTGATTTGCTGCAAGTCCAGCTCACGCGCCAGCACGATTTGGCTGAAGCCAACGTCAGACAGGAATTTAGCTTTCTCGACGCTGCGAATGTCGCACTGGGTGCTGGCGTGCAGTTCAATCGGCGGGATATCGAGTTGCATAACGCCCATGTCCTGCACAATCAGCGCATCCACGCCGGTCTGATACAGGTCGGTAATCAGCTTTTGCGCAGGCTCCAGCTCATCATCATGAAGAATGGTGTTCAGCGTCACGAATATTTTTGCGCCATAGCGATGGGCAAACGGCACCAGCTCGGCGATGTCGCTCAGGCTGTTGCTGGCATTGTGACGGGCACCAAAGCCGGGGCCGCCGATGTACACCGCATCCGCACCGTGAAGAATCGCTTCACGGGCAATGCTGGCGTCACGGGCCGGGCTCAGGAGTTCAAGATGATGGTTTTGCAGGCGCATCGTTATTATCCGTTGGGTCAAAATGGCGGCTATTGTAGTCAGAAGTGAGGCGCGGCGAAATCATTTTCCACGCCATAAGAATGGCCTTTTTCCAGATACTGGCAAAGCATTGAAGAAATTACTATTTCCGGGCGCAGCGGCGGCGACGTACAGTGGCTGCGTATTCCGGATTTTTCCTCGTCACGTTGTGAACTGTTATTTTTGCCGCAGCTTAGTCTGCGGCTTTTTCTTTTGGGTAATGGATTAACGAATGGAACAGCACGGTGCTGTCGGTGCTGTTGCGGTACGCATGCGGTTTATCCCCGGCGAAGCGTATTCCCTGCCCCTGCTGCACCGGTTGCCACTCCCCGTCGATACACATCTCCAGGGTGCCGTTAATCGCCACCACGTGCTCAATTACGCCGGTTTCATGCGGCGTGGATTCACTCAGCGCGCCCGGCGCGAGGGTGATCGCGAAATGATCGTAATGTAAAACCGGGTCCCACGGGAAAATGGGCGTCACGACCATCGCCTGCTGCTGCGGATCGTAGGCCGTGACCTCGCTTTCCGGCGGACTGATAAACAGCGAAAACGGTACATTCAGCCCGGTAGCAATTTTCCACAGCGTGGCGACCGTCGGGCTGGATTCATTGCGCTCGATTTGCCCGAGCATTGCCTTCGAGACCCCGGTTTCTTCCGCAAGTTTTGACAGGCTCCACTCGCGCTGCTGACGCAGGGTTTTCAGAGTGGTGGCCAAGTGTTGTGCAATATTCATGGCGGCTCCTTTTTCCAAAGTTTACCACTTGTGCGCTATAACGCCCAATGCTACATTTTCCCGGACGCTATAACGCACAAGGGGGCTTTATGCGCGCATTTCCTTTCTCCACCCTGCTGGCCGGTTTTGTCGCGGTTCTGGTGGGGTATGCCAGTTCCGCCGCCATAATCTGGCAGGCAGCGGCCGCCGCCGGGGCCGATGCGCACACTATCGCGGGCTGGATGACGGCGTTGGGCCTGGCGATGGGTGTCAGCACGCTCATTCTGACGCTGTGGCGCAAAGTGCCGGTGCTGACGGCCTGGTCGACGCCGGGAGCGGCGCTGCTGGTGACGGGATTACAGGGCGTGACGCTGAATCAGGCGGTGGGCATTTTCATTTTCGCCAACGCACTGATTGTGCTGTGCGGGTTGACCGGGCTGTTTGCGCGGCTGATGAAAATTATCCCGCATTCACTGGCGGCGGCGATGCTCGCCGGGATATTGCTGCGTTTTGGTTTGCAGGCGTTCACCAGCCTGCAGGGCAATATTCTGCTGTGCGGCGGTATGCTGGTGGCGTGGCTGGTGTTTAAAGCCCTCGCCCCGCGTTATGCGGTGGTTGCTGCATTGCTGGCGGGCAGCGGGGTCGCCATTTTCTCCGGCGAACTGCACAGCGACACGCTGAATCTGGCGTTTGTGATGCCGCGTTACATCGCGCCGGAATTTACCCCTTCACTGCTGCTGAGCGTCGGCCTGCCGTTCTTCCTGGTGACGATGGCGTCGCAGAACGCGCCGGGCATCGCCACCCTGAAAGCCTCCGGATATCCGGCCCCGGTCTCATTGTTAATCGTCATCACCGGCGGCATCGCGTTAGCCTTTTCACCGTTTGGCGTTTATTCGATGTGTATTGCGGCGATCACCGCCGCGATTTGCCAAAGCCCGGAAGCGCATCCGCAGGCCGACCAGCGCTGGAAAGCCGCCGCGGCGGCAGGCGGTTTTTATCTTCTGGCGGGCATTTTCGGCGGGTCGATTACGTCATTACTGGCGGCGTTACCCGTCGCCTGGATCCAGATGCTGGCAGGTCTGGCGCTGCTCGGCACCATCAGCGGCAGCCTGGTGCAGGCGCTGGCGAAAGAAAACGAACGGGATGCAGCCATTGTCACCTTCCTGGTCACTGCCAGCGGATTAACACTGGCCGGAGTCGGTTCGGCGTTTTGGGGATTAGTCGCGGGCGGAATGTGCTTTAGCGTGCTGTCACTTTCCCGCCGCGCGTAGCTGGGATGGCGTCATGCCCAGCGCACTTTTGAAGCGGTTGCTGAAATGGCTGGCGGAGCTAAAGCCACAGGCCAGCGCGATCTCCGTCAGCGGCAGCGCGCTGTGGCGCACTAGCTCCTGCGCCCGCGCCATTCGGCGCTGCATCACGTACTGATGCGGCGCCATTTTCATCGACAGCGTAAACATGCGCGCAAAGTGATATTCGCTAAGCGCCGCTTCCTGCGCCAAATCCGCCAGCGTCAGGGGCTGAGCAAGGTTCGCTTCCATGTAGGCCAGCACGTTGCGCAGCACGAAGGGAGCCAGCCCGCCGGTCACTTTCGGCAACTGCCACTGCGCGTTGGTGTAATGCTGTATTAAATGCGTTAACAGCAGCGTGGTCGCCGAACTGAGCGCCAGATGATTGGCCTGCTGCTGCCAGTCGGCATCGAGCAGGAAATGGCGGTACAGCGCGGTGATTTTGTCATCGGTGGCGAAGGTTTTTTCATCGAGACGAAACGACGTCGGGCTGCGATCCCAGATTTTCTCGCCGGTTTCGCGCAGGTGTTCATCCGTGCAATACAGATGCACAAATGACAGGTTGTCGCGGATATCCCAACTCGATTCACTGTCTTTCGGCATCAGACAAAAACGGTCCGGTCCCCCGCCATTTTTCCAGCCGTACGGTGTTTTGTGATAGCTCTCATAGCCATCAGCCACGTACAGGCTGAGCGTGTGATGGTCGCTCTGCACCGTCACGGTATCGTTTTGATTGAACCAGGCCGCCAGCTGAATGCCGGAATTCAACGCCACCGTGTCCCGCAGGACGGCGTTTTGTTGGCGCAGGGTTTCAAACGTACCGTAGGTTTCAGACATCGTTGTCGCTGTGGCAGTGAATCAGAGTGACAGTCTATGAATTGTCGCCCGCCCTTGCCAGCTTTACTCCGTCTGCGATTGAAAAAAATGCGCAAGAATATGCAACTCGCCCGCAATCTCCTGCAAGCACGCTTTTGTGCCGTCAGTCACACTTCGGACTATTACTGACTGAACAGAGAAAAAATAATGAATGTGCTGCTCTATTTTCTGGTGGTGGTTATCTGGGGAACCACCTGGATTGCGATTTTCCTGCAACAGGGGCCCGTCGCCGCGCCGGTGTCGATTTTCTGGCGCTTTGCCGTCGCCAGCGTCACCCTGATGGTGGTGCTGAAAGTGATGGGTCGATTGCGTAAATTGCAGGTGCGCGATCATCTGTTCTGCATCATCCAGGGCTGCTGCGTGTTCTGCTTTAACTTCTGGTGTTTTTATACCGCGGCGAAGTGGATCAACACCGGGCTGGAATCGGTGATTTTCTCGATGGCGGTGCTGTTTAACGCCATCAACAGCTTCCTGTTTTACCGCCAGCAGCCACCGGGACGTTTTTACCTCGCCGCCCTGCTCGGTTTAATCGGCATCGTGACGCTGTTCTGGGATGATTTGCAGGCCAGCGGCCTGAGCACCGAACTGCTGATGGGCATCGGCCTGAGCGCGTTGGGCACATACGGCTTCTCGCTGGGCAACATGCTGAGTATTCGCCACCAGCGCCGTGGTCTGGAAACGCTGACTACCAACAGCTGGGCGATGCTGTACGGTACTATTGTGATGGGCGTGATTGCGCTGATTCGCGGCGATAATTTCATGCCGGAATTCACCTTCAGCTACATGGGCGCGCTGCTGTATCTGGCTATTTTTGGCTCGGTTATCGCCTTCGGTGCCTATTTCACCCTTGTCGGACGCATCGGGCCGTCCAACGCGGCCTACAGCACCCTGCTGTTCCCGCT
This sequence comes from Scandinavium hiltneri, assembly GCF_024764835.1. GTDB lineage: Bacteria > Pseudomonadota > Gammaproteobacteria > Enterobacterales > Enterobacteriaceae > Scandinavium > Scandinavium hiltneri. Next base: position 155,592 of record NZ_JALIGE010000069.1, read on the forward strand.
GGTGGCGCTGACCATTTCTACGTTCTACGAGGGTTATGTCTGGCACGCCAATGCGGTATTTGGCCTGGGGCTGATTCTGGTGGGAAATCTGGTGATGTTCGCGAAACCGGAAACCTGGTTTAAACGCGGCGTCATGCGCAAAAGTGCGGCATAAAAAAACCGGCGGTACAAGCCGCCGGTTCTTATCATCATCCCAGGCTTACTTCGGCGTCGGGTCGAACTTCACGGCATCAATCGCCATCTCATCAATCACCGCTTTCAGCGTTTCCGCTGTCAGCGGTGTATTTTCGTTAGACAGGTCTTTGCCTTCCCCTTTACGCACGACTTTAATCACCGGCTTATTGGTTTTTGGATCGATAAGCTCACCTTCAAAATAAAGGTTGGTGTCCATGGTGCGATGCCCCGTTGCTATTTGGGTACCGGCAACAATCATCGCTACAGGAATAACTTCATAGAATTGCAATCCCTCTTTGCTGGTATCCACCCCAGTGATAGCACCACGGAAAATCAGGCTGCGCGGGCCTACCGTAGTTGCCAGCGGTTTCTTCTCAGAAATCGCTTTTTTCATCTGCTGGTTAGTGTAATTGAGGATTTGCGCCAGCGCCTGTTCACCCACCTGCGTTGTCGGTTTAGGTACTGGATAGTAAATAATCGGCTTATAAACGACGTTGTCGTAATTAGCCGGATTGTAATGCGGATCGATCCAGCGCAATTCTGGCTTCCCGGACGCAGATGTCGTTTCCTTGAGGTCAGAATAGTTTTTCAGGAAGCCAGAATACTTCTCCGGCTGAGCGATTTTAGATGCACATCCTGTTAACGCTAACGTGGCTGCAACGGCGGCCACTTTAAAAATAGTTTTGCTACGCATAAATGAGTCCCTGTAAAAGCACAAATGCGCCCTCTTTATAGCAAAACGTCACACGGGATGTTGTAGGAAAAAAAGCGAAGGTGAAAATATTCGTAAAATAATTATCACCTGCCGAAATAACAGGTGATATGTAGGGTTTATTTCACGTCTACCTGGTAGAACAAATGCTTACCAAACGGATCGATTTCGTAACCGCTCACCTCTTTGCGAACCGGTTCAAAAATGGTCGAATGGGCAATCATCACCGCCGCCATCTGGTCGTGCATCATCTGCTGTGCCTGCTGATACAACACCGTTCGCTTTTGCTGATCGGTAATCGATTTCGCCTGCGCGATTAGCTTATCGAACGGCGCATAGCACCACTTCGCCGAGTTCGAACCGCCGTTGGCTGACTGGCAGGTAAACAACGGCCCGAAGAAGTTATCCGGATCACCCGTCGCCGTCGTCCAGCCCATCAGTGCGGCCTGATGCTCTCCGTCTTTCACCCGCTTCAGGTATTCACCCCACTCATAGGTCGTGATGGTAGTTTTGACGCCAATTTTCGCCCAGTCGGCCTGGATCATCTCGGCCATGCGTTTAGCGTTCGGGTTATACGGTCGCTGCACCGGCTTCGCCCATAAATCGACATTTAAACAGCGGTGAACAGAATGCGCGAATCCTTCTGGTACTGCGCCAGCTTAAACGGCCCGGTACCAATCGGGTCCATGTCTACACGTTCCGGCATGCCCGCTTTCATCATCGCGTCAGCATATTCATTGGACAGGATCGAGGCGAAATACCAGGCCAGATCCGCCACGAACGGCGCTTCCGGGTGTGCCAGGGTGAAGCGCACAGTGTGGTCATCCACTTTGTCGATTTGGGTAATCAGTTTGCCAAACTCAAGGCTTTCGAAGTTGGAATAACTGCCGCCGGAGACCTTGTGATACGGGTTATTTTCATCTTTTTGACGCATAAACGAGAAAATTACGTCATCGGCGTTGAAATCCCGCGTCGGGGTGAAGTATTTGTTGCTCTGGAACTTCACGCCCTTGCGCAGATGGAAAGTGTAAACCTTGCCGTCGTTGCTCACGTCCCAGCTTTCCGCGAGGCTGGGCACCAGTTTCGTCGTCCCCGGAGTGAAATCCACCAGCCGGTTATACACCGGCACGGCGCTGGCATCGACGCTGGTCCCCGAGGTATAGAGCTGCGGGTTAAAATTCTCCGGCGATCCTTCCGAACAGTACACCAGCGTCTTCGCCGCCACGGTGGAACTTACCGTCAGGGCCGCTATCGTCAGTGCCAGCATTGTCAGTTTGCTTTTCATGTCCTTTTCCTGTTCTTATTGATTTAGATTTCAATTGATACCATCAAACACAAACTGCAAACATCTGATAACTAGAATAAAGAAGGAATCACTATGTCTTCTCCGCTCGCCAGTCAATTAACCCAACGCTTCTTCCGCTACCTGGCTATCACCAGTCAAAGCGATGCCAGCGCCACCACGTTGCCGACCACCGTCGGTCAGCATGAGATGGCGCGCGAGCTCGCCAAAGAGCTGGCACAGCTGGGCCTGGAGAGCATTGAGATTGACGAACACGCCACCGTCACGGCGGTGAAAAAAGGTCACGTTGACGGCGCGCCGCGCGTCGGTTTTATCACCCATATTGATACCGTTGACGTCGGTTTAGCGCCGGATATTCATCCACAAATCCTGCGTTTTACCGGTCAGGATCTCTGTCTGAACGCCGAACAAAACGTCTGGCTTCGCGTCGATGAGCATCCTGAAATCCTCGCCTATCCTGATGAAGAGATTATTTTCGGCGACGGCACCAGCGTACTCGGGGCGGATAACAAAGCGGCGGTTACCGTGGTGATGACTCTGTTGGAGAATTTGACGGAGCAACATCGTCACGGCGATATCGTGGTGGCGTTCGTACCGGATGAAGAAGTGGGCCTGCGTGGGGCCAAAGCGCTGGATCTGGAACGTCGCTTCAATGTCGATTTCGCGTGGACCATCGATTGCTGCGAACTTGGCGAAATTGTTTACGAGAATTTTAATGCCGCCGCAGCGGAAATCCGCTTCACCGGCGTGACCGCACACCCGATGTCATCCAAAGGCGTGCTGGTGAATCCGTTGCTGATGGCCACGGATTTCATCAGCCATTTTGACCGTCTGCAAACGCCGGAGCACACCGAAGGCCGCGAAGGCTACATCTGGTTTAACGGCATGGACGCGGTGCAGAGCCAGGCGATTCTGCGCGCCAATATTCGTGATTTTGACCTGCAAAGTTTCGAACGCCGTAAACAACAGATTGCCGACGTCGCCGCGAAAATTGCCGCACAGTATCCAACCGCCAACGTGGAATTCCAGATTAGCGATACCTACAGCAATATCAGCAACGCCGTGGGTGAAGACAGGCGCGCTATCGATCTGATGTTTGAGGCGATGGAAAGCCTGGGGATTACGCCAAAACCGACGCCGATGCGCGGAGGCACCGACGGCGCGGCGCTGTCAGCCAAAGGGCTGCTGACCCCGAACTTCTTCACCGGCGCGCACAACTTCCACTCGAAGTTTGAGTTTTTGCCGCTGAAATCGTTCGAGGCCTCGTACAACGTCGCCCTTCAGCTGTGTCTGATGGCCGCGCGTTAAGCGGGTTTGCGCGCGAGCATCGTGGCGAAACGCAGTTTAATGCGATTGCCGTTGGCGTCGGTGCGGTGTAACTCACCGACGTCCTCGTTATAACGATCACATTCCCAGCCGGCGTAGTATTCCTTCAACTCGCCCTGCTTAAAGGCAAACGGGAAACCGACGTTACACGGGTAATCGTCGGTATCCATCGCCGCTACGATAAGGTTCCAGCCGCCCGGTTTGGTGCAGCGTTGCATATTGGCGATAAGCCCAGGAATGGTGTCGGCCTCGAGGAACATCATCACCACGGTCGACAGAATGAAGTCGTATTCGCCGTCAAAAGACAGCGTATTGAGGTCGAGCTCTTTCGAACACAGATTCTCGATCCCTTCCGCCTGACGAATGGTTTCCAGATTATTAATGCCCGCCGGGTTCTTATCCCACGCCGTCACGTCAAAACCGTTGGCTGCCAGATACAGGCTGTTGCGCCCGTTGCCACAGCCTAAATCGAGGGTTTTACCCGGCGCGATTTTCGTTGCCGCATGCAGCACTTCCGAGTGGGTGCGGGTCAGGCCGTATTTGTCGGTAAAGTAGTTTTCATCACGAACGGTCATTGTGAGTCCTTGTCAGATAGCAGAGTGTGTCGTTCCACGTGGGGAGAGGCAGAACCTTGCTGTGCAGATCCACACGCTTCATTTGTTTAAGCATTCAAAAATATTTGAAGATGCATTTTAAAGGAACCTTATCCGTCGCGTCACGCAGAATCTTTGCTACGTTTAAGCTAATCACACATTAAGAGAATACCAATGAACAAGTACCGCCTCAGTGACACCTCGCGTGCGTTCAGCTTTCAGGAAAATGGCGAAAAGAGAAGCGTCACCCTGTGGCAGATTATTGCCCTGCGTGATTTCGCTGACGTGGCGCAGGGTGCCGCGGGCGGCTGGATTGACGCTGAAACCGCGCTCAGTCAGGACGGCGACTGCTGGATTTACGACGAAAACAGCGTGGTGTTTGCCGATGCGAAGATTACGGGCAATGCGCGCATTACGCAGACCTGCACCCTGTCGCACGGCGCGGTGATTGAGGATAACGCCTGGATAGATAACGCGACCATTAGCCACGAAGCTCAACTAAGTGACAACGTCACCGTTCAGTGTTCGCGGGTGCGTGGGAAATGCCGCATTTTCGGTACCGCGCGCATCCTCAATGAGAGCGACATTATCGCCGCCATGGGCTTAACGCCTGACAGCACGCAAATCCTGCAAATCTACGATCGCGCCACCGTCAGCCGCTCCCGCGTGGTGCATCAGGCGCAAATCTACGGCGAGGCAATCGTCGACCAGGCGTTTATCGAGCATCGGGCCGAAGTGTTCGACGCCGCGTTGTTGCAGGGTAACGAAGAGAATAATGTCTGGGTGTGTGACTGCGCGAAAGTCTACGGCAATGCGCGCGTGGTGGCGGGCAACGGCGAAGACGCGATCCCCACGTTGCGATACAGCTCGCAGGTCGCAGAAAATGCGGTGGTCGAAGGCAACTGCGTGCTCAAGCATCACGTGCTGATCGGCGGTCACGCCTGGCTGCGCGGCGGGCCGATCCTGCTCGACGACAAAGTTCTGATTGAAGGCAACGCGCGGGTCATCGGCGATGTGGTTATCGAGCATCGCGTTGAAATTTGCGGCAATGCCATTATCGAAGCCTATGCTGGCGACAGCATTCACATTCGCGGGCGCAAGGTTATCAACGGCGACGAACGCGTGACCCGCACGCCGCTGCTCGGCTCACTCTAAAACCTCGTCGATTATCCGGGCGTAAATGTTCTGGTCGTGATAATGACCGTTGAGAAACTCCGCCTGTTTCAGGCAACCTTCCAGTAAAAACCCGTTACGCAGCGCCACCTGGTTGCTGCGCTCATTCTCAACCCGGCACTTAATCACAAACCGCCGCACTTCGCCCTGCTGGGCGTAATAGTGCATAAACGCCTGCAAGCAACGGGTGATAATCCCCTGTCCCTGATGCGCTTCATCCAGCCAGTAGCCGATGTAGCCGGTTTTGTTCAGCGGTTCGATTGCGTTAAACGACAGCACGCCCACCACGTCATCACCCTGCACAATCATGAAAACCTTAGCGTAACCGCGCTGGTGCAGCATCCGGTTGCTGAGCAGATTTTGCCGGGTATCGTCTTCCCCACCGACAAACTGCGGCCAGTTCAGCGAATGCTGTAGCCAGTGGCGATTACTAAGAACCAACTGGTGCAGCGGTGAAACAAAACGCTCATGCGCCGCGTGCAGCGAAAGGCCCTTTGAAACCGGGATTTTCTCGTCCTGCAGTGGAAGTTCTTCGATCATGATGACTCCTTTTTGCCTGCGAAAACGCACTAAAACAATGCACAACCTCATCACAAATGTGCGCCATGGCCGGGCACAACGCACAAAACCCACGGCTGACGCGGCACGCCCGGCTGGCACGTCTCTTGCTTTACTCGTTTGTAACCCAAAGGAGAGACAACAAGATGAAAGCAATCGTGATTGGTGGTGGCATTGGTGGCCTCTCTGCGGCCATCGCCCTGAAGCAGTGCGGCATTGAAACCGAGGTTTATGAAGCTGTTAAACAGATTAAACCGGTTGGGGCCGCCATTTCAATCTGGCCAAACGGCGTTAAGTGCCTGAATTGGCTTGGAATGAAAGAGCAACTGCGAAAATTAGGGGGGCCATTGGAGTATATGTCCTATCGCGATTTCCGCCATAACCAGACCATGACGCGTTTTAGCCTCGACCCGCTGGTGCAAAGCGTCGGCGAACGCCCCTGGCCAGTGGCTCGCGCCGGATTGCAGGACATGCTGCTCGACACCTACGGACGCAGCGACGTGCAGTTCGGCAAACGCGTCGTCAGCGTCGAATCCTTCGCAGACGGCGTGCGCGCCACTTTTGAAGACGGACACACCGCCGAAGCAGACCTGCTGATCGCCGCCGACGGCGCGCATTCGGCGATCCGCTCATGGGTGATTGGCTATCAGACGGAGCGCCGCTACGCCGGTTACGTCAACTGGAACGGCCTGGTCACCCTCGACGATTCCCTCGCGCCCGCCAACCAGTGGACAACCTGGGTCGGCGAAGGCAAACGCGTGTCGTTGATGCCCGTCGCCGGAAATCGTTTCTACTTCTTCTTCGACGTGCCGCTGCCAACCGGACTGGCGGAAGACAGGGACACCGCCCGCGCAGATTTACAGCGCTATTTCAGCGGCTGGGCTGACCCGGTGCAACAGCTGATTGCGCAGATTGATCCGCAGACCACCAACCGCATTGAAATTCACGATATCGAACCGCTGGAAACTCTGGTACGCGGCCGCGTAGCGCTGCTCGGCGATGCCGGGCACAGCACCACCCCGGATATCGGTCAGGGCGGATGCGCGGCGATGGAAGACGCGGTGGTGCTGGCGATGACCCTGAAAACGCACTCGCTGGGCATTGAAGACGCCCTGCTGCGCTATCAGGAAAAACGCGCCTGGCGGGTGAAAGATTTGGTGCTCAAAGCGCGTAAACGCTGCGACGTGACCCACGGCAAAGATATGCAGGAAACCAAAGCCTGGTACGCCGATTTGTACCAGGAAACCGGCGACCGCATTTTGGCCGGGATGCGCGAAACCATCGTCGGCGGCCCGTTAGGTTGAGTGGACCGGGCCTACGAGATTGGTAGGCCCGGGCCAGCGCAGCGCCGCCGGGCAGCCGTGCAGCCGTGCATCATTCCCCGGCTTTGACGAAATCGATAAACGCCCTTAACGGCGGCGGCAGCAGTTTGCGTCCGGAGTAGTAAAGAAACGGCCCGGCGAACGGCTGCCACCAAGGTCCGAGGATAGGCTCCAGCTCGCCGCTGTCGAGATACGGCTGCAGCCAGCCTTCGAACAGATGGATAACGCCGACGCCTTCCCGCGCCAGGCTTACGCCCAAATCCGCCCCGGTGCCGCCGCTGTATATGAGTGGGCCATGCGGCTCGATATGGCAAACCTCCTCCCCACGCTGAAAGCTCCAGCGCTCAAGATTACCTTTCGCAAAGCGCCCACGTATGCACGGCATTTTCAGCAAATCGTCCGGGTGCTGCGGGCGGCCCGTCTTTTCCAACAGCGCTGGCGCGGCAGCAGTGGCAAACCGCTGTTCGCGCGGCCCAATCGGCATCGCAATCATGTCCTGCTCCAGCCGATCGTCGTAGCGGATCCCCGCGTCGCACCCGGCGGCAACGATATCAATCACGCCGGTTTCGGCGATCACCTCTACGCTGATGTCAGGAAAACGTTGCAGAAAGCGCGTCAGCAGCGGGGCCAGAAACAGCCGCGTGGCGTTAACCGGCACGTTCAGCCGCAGATTGCCCGCGGGCTTATCACGGGCAGAGTTCACGATTTGCAGCGCCAGTTCCAGTTCAGCAAACGCGGGCGCAACGCGCTCCAGCAGCTGCTGGCCCTGCTCCGTCGGCAAAACGCTGCGGGTGGTGCGATGCAGCAGCCTCACGCCCAGATGATTCTCCAGCCGCCGCACCGCATCGCTCAGGCCCGATGGGCTTAGCTGCAACAGCCTGGCCGCTTCACGAAAGCCGCCCGCGTGTGCCACGGCGGCGAACGCTTTCAGGTCGCTCAGTTCGTCAGTTGTTCGTTTTGGCATTTTTATACCCGCCTTTTTCGCCGTTTGTGGCGCTACAGAATAGCGTAATTTACGTGATTGTGCGCCATGGCGAACAGGCCGTGCGCCCGCGAGGGGATTATCGTTTGCGGCATTACTCACTAAGATGACCGACATCAACCGCACGCCGGAACCGTTTCGGCGTCAACCAGGAGCACTTTTATGTCAAATTCAACTCAACGCCTCGCCCTCGTCACCGGCGCGACCTCCGGTATTGGCCAGGCCTTCGCTCGTCGCCTTGCAAACAACGGCTACAACGTGATTGCCGTTGGCCGACGCCAGGACCGCCTTGACGCGCTGGCTGCTGAATTCCCGGCCGGGCAGATTCGCCCGATGGTTGCTGATTTAAGCCAGGCCGAGGGACAGAACCGCGTGGCGGAACTGTGCCGCCAGGAACCGCTGACGCTGCTCATTAACAATGCAGGCGTGGCGCACTATATGGCCTTCACCGCGCTGCCAGTGGAAAAAGCCAGCGAACTGTTGCAGGTCAAAGTGGTCGCCCCGACGCTGCTGGCCCACGCCGCCGCTCCGGGCATGGTGGCACGCAACACCGGCACCATCATTAACGTCGCGGGAATGCTGGGCTTCGGTGCCACCGCCCCGCTCGGACAGGCTGCGGGCCGGGCGACCTACGTTGCCGCGCTGTCGCATCTGGTGTCACTGTCGCTGGCATTGAATGAAGAACTGAAGCCTGCGGGGCTGAATGTGCAGGTCTTGTGTCCGGGCGTGGTTGCGACCGAGTTTCACGAGCGTCAGGGAATGGATTTGAGCGCATTGCCGCGCATGACGGCGGAAGATGTCGTGACTGCCAGCCTGCGTTCACTGGAAATCGGAGAAGTGATTTGCGCGCCGGGTGTGGAAGATGTGACGCTGTTGGATAATGCGTTGAATGCCAATTTGCAGGCGTTTAGCGGGCAATCGCCGAAACTGGCGACACGTTATCAGTAAAACGGACTTGCCCGGCGGCATTGCATTTGCCGGGCCTACAGCTTGCACGGGCCTATGAAATGGGCCCGTGCAATGTGCAACTTACTTCATTACGCGGTCATCAACGTAATGACGTTTATCCGCTGCCGGCGGGAAATACTGATACAGCCAGGTTTCGCTCACCGCATCGCCCTGACAGCGCAGGAACATGCGCATTTCAACCGGGTCGGTTGAGTCGTTGGTCGGATACCAGTCGAACAGGATCCGGTAGCCGTCGAACGGTTCGACGTACAGGATTTCTACCTGCTTCGCTTCGCCGTTGGAAAGCGTGATAACCGGCTCAATGCCTTTCGGCGCCGCCGCTTTCAGATCGCCGCCCACAAAATCGATAGCGAAACGACGCGCCCATTTCTCAGGGTAATGCTCACCCGGCGCCCATCCTTCCGGGAAACCACCCATGCCGGTGCGGGTTGCCATCACGCGCGCTAGCGGGGAACGTACCGGCGGCTGTGCAGCCCAGTACAGGCGATATTTGAAGTCCAGCTCATCGCCCGCCTTCACCGCTTTCTTCGGCTGCCAGAAGCAGACGATGTTATCCAGCGTTTCACCGGTCGTCGGGATCTCCATCAGCGATACCGCCCCTTCGCCCCACTGGTTACGCGGCTCGACCCACAGGCTTGGGCGTTTGTCGTACCAGCCCATTACGTCCTGATAGTGTGAGAAATCGCGGTCAAGCTGCAGCAGACCAAATCCGCGTGGGTTTTTGTCCTGGAACGCATTGAACTGCAGTTTCTGTGGGTTGTTCAGCGGGCGACAAACCCACTCGCCGTTGCCACGCCACATCGCCAGGCGATCGGAGTCGTGGATTTGCGGGTGAATGGTGTCGCAGGTGCGGCGTTCGTTGTTGCCGCAGCTGAACATGCTGGTCATCGGCGCAATGCCGAGCTGTTTGATGTCTTTGCGCGCAAAGATGTGGTTTTCCACATCCATGATCACCTGCGTTTCCTGGCAGTTGACGGTGAACTTGTAGGCACCGGTGACGCTTGGGCTGTCGAGCAGCGCATAAACGGTGAATACCGTGGCGCCCGGTTTGACGGTTTCAAACCAGAACGAGGTGAAGTCCGGGAACTCTTCCGGCGTGTCGGTGAAAGTATCCACCGCCAGGCCCCGGGCGGACAAACCATACTGATAAGTGCTGTCGACCGCACGGAAGTAGCTCGCGCCGAGGAACGACACGATATCGCGGCGCGCCAGCTCAGGCGCTTTAAAGGTGCGGAAACCGGCGAAGCCGAGATCGGTCTGCCCTTCCAGTTGTTTGGTGTCGACGCCCGCGTCGTTGTATTTGAACAGCTCCGGGCGGAAGTGAATTTCACGCGCCTGCTGTGAAGCCGTATCGAGAGAGAACATGCGCACGCGGCGGCGGAAACCCATCCCAACGTGGAAGAACTGGATATCCAGCTTGCGGTCTTCGATGTTATTCCACAGCGACTGAGAGGCGTCGTACTGAATGCTGTTGTAAGCCTGCGGCGTCAGCTCTGCCAGGGTTTTCGGCAGATCTTTCGGTGCGCCGCCCCACGACTGGCTCGCCAGATCGCGCGCCATGGATTGCAGAACGGAGTAGTCAAAGCGGCGGGTTTGTCCATCGGCAATCGACGAGTCGTCAGCCAGTGCCGCTTTGGAGAATAGTGAGGCGATTCCAGTTGTAGCGCTCACCGCGGCTACAGCCATTGAAGATTTGATAAAGTGTCTGCGGTTCATGCCTGAGTCAGCGTCCTTCTGTGATAATCGACTTCGCTAAGAATCGCCCACTCTAGACAAAAAACGCTGATAATCCAATTGCTGGCGGTACAAAATGCGCCCAAACCGGGAAATAAATAATTGCGATCGGATGTGACTGATTCGTGCTGTAAAAAAGCGTAACCCGATAAAAATAAAAAAGCCCTGTGAGCGACATCACTCACAGGGCGAAAAAGTGACCTGGTTTTTACTTCACGCTAACGTCGATGCCCGGAAAATATTTCGCGGCGAGTTTGGTGATAGTGCCGTCGGCGCGCACTTTATCGATAGCCGCATCCAGCTGTTTCTTCTCAGCGGCGTCACCTTTGCGCAGGCCAAAGCCAATGCCGCTGCCCAGAATGGTGTCATCAGCTACTGGCTTGCCGATAAAGCCAAAACCTTTGCCCTGCGGCTTGCTGAGGAACCCGGCCTGCCCGGCGGCAGACATCACCAGCGAGGCGTCGATGCGACCGTTGAGCAAGTCTGCCCATGCCATGTTCTGATCTTTATAGGACACCACGGTCACGCCGTGCTTTTCCCAATGCTCTTTGGCGTAGGTTTCCTGGATAGAACCCTGCAACACGCCGATAGTTTTACCGTTCAGCCCTTCCGGCGTGGCCTGCATCCCGCTGCCTTCTTTCCCGACTAACTGCGATGGAATGCGGTAAATCGGCTGGGTGAAATCGATACTTTTGCGCCGCTGCTCGGTGATGTTCATCGCCGAGTTAATGGCATCAAATTTCTTGGACACCAGGCCTGGGATCAGCGAATCAAACGCGCTTTCTACCCAGCTACATTTCAGCTCGGCCGCTTTACAGATGGCATTACCCAAATCGATATCAAAACCCTGCAGTTCGCCCGCAGCATTCCGGCTTTCAAACGGCGGATATTCCGCTTCCACGCCGAAACGCAGCTCGCCTGCCGCAAAGGAAGAGACCGAACAGAACAGGCCCATGCCCACAATCAATGCTTTCAGTTTCATCGCCAACGCCCCTTAACGTGATTTAACCTGACACAGGGCCGCAGCGCCTGCCCGTAATGTAGCCTCATCTTTGGCAAAAGAGAGGCGAATCAGTTTGTTATCTGTCCCATCAGTGTAAAACGCCGACAGCGGAATGGTCGCCACGCCGTGTTCAACAATCAGGCGCTTCACCATTTCACTGTCGCTTTCATCACTGAAATGGCTGTAATCGGCTAACAGGAAGAACGAGCCCTGGCTGGGCAGCAGCTTAAACGGCGACTCCGCCAGCAGGGTTTGCAGCAGGTCACGCTTGCGCTGATAAAATGCTGACAGCGACAGCCAGGTTTGCGGATCATTCATATGTTCCGCGAAGGCATACTGCATTGGAGTATCGGCGGAGAACATCAAAAACTGATGCACTTTGCAAATTTCGTCCATCAGTTCAGCCGGAGCCACGCAGTAACCCACGCGCCAGCCGGTGACGTGATAAGTCTTGCCGAACGACGAAATAATTACGCTGCGCTCGGCCAGCTGCGGGTGCGTCGCCATGCCGTGATGCGGCTGACCGTCGAACACCACATGCTCATACACTTCGTCAGACAGGACAACAATATCGGTGTTACGGGTCAACGCCGCAAGCTGGTGTAAATCGCTGGCATCGAACACTTTCCCGCTCGGGTTATGCGGCGTGTTGATGATGATCATTCGCGTGCGTGGCGTGATTGCCGCGCGCACTTCGTCCCAGTTGACGGTGAAATCCGGCACAGTCAGCTTGATAGCCACCGGCGTAGCGCCCTGTAAACGGACAATCGGCGCATAGCTGTCGAATGACGGCTCAAAATAAATAACTTCATCGCCCGGGTGAACCAGCCCGCTTATCGCGGAATAAAGACCTTCGCTGGCGCTGGCAGTGATCAGCACTTCGCTATCAACGTCGTACTGCGTGCCATACAAATCGGCAATTTTCTCCGCGACACGCGTTTTCAGGGCATGCAGCCCGGTCATCGGCGCATACTGGTTATGCCCCTCTTCCATCGCGCGCGTAACGCCCTGCACCAGCCGCGTATCGCAGGCAAAATTTGGCGCGCCCTGGGATAGATTAATGGCGTTATGCTGAGAAGAAAGCTGGCCAATCACGGTAAAGATGGTGGTGCCCACATCGGGCAGCTTGGTACGGGTTTTCACTGGCGAACGCAGAGTCATTGCCAATCCTTTCTCAGTAAATATGCATAACTATTCAATACATAACCTCAGAATCCGACAACCGAATTGTTGTCATAGTAGCCATGAGAAAATTGCATAGCTGGCAGCAGAGTCTAGACTTACAGCAGTCAAATTCAGGTGAGCAACAATGAAAAGAATCGCAATAGTCGGCAGTGGCCCAACCGGCATTTACACCTTTTTCTCGATACTGAAGAACCAGACCCCGGTCGCCATTACGGTGTATGAACGCGCCGATGAAGCGGGCGTCGGGATGCCTTACGCGGATGAAGACAACTCCCGCCTGATGCTGGCGAACATTGCCAGCATTGAAATTCCACCGATATTTAGCCGCTATCTGGAATGGCTCAAAAGCCAGAGTCCGGCGCATCTGGCACGCTATGGCGTGGAGACCGACACCCTCCACGAGCGCCAGTTTCTGCCGCGCATTTTGCTCGGGGAATACTACCGCGACCAGTTCTTGCAGTTAGTCGACCAGGCAAAACGCCAGGGTTTTGAGGTTACGGTGAACGAGTCCTGCGAAGTCACGGACCTCAAGGTTACGGATGCGGGCGTGACCCTGTGGGCTGAAGGTGAAGCCGTTTCAGCGCCCTTTGATTTAGCGGTGATCGCCACCGGGCACGTCTGGCCGGACGACGAAACGGCGACGCGAACGTATTTCCCCAGCCCGTGGTCCGGCTTGATTGAAGCCAAAATCGACGCGGGCAACATCGGCATTATGGGGGCCTCGCTAAGCGCCATTGACGCCGCGATGGCCGTTGTCGTGCAGCACGGCACCTTCACCGAATCTGATAATCAACCCACGCAATTTACGCTCGACGACGGCAGCGAGGCGTTACAGATTACGCTGGTGTCCCGCTCCGGGATTTTGCCCGAGGCTGACTTTTACTGCCCACTTCCCTACGAACCCCTCGCTGTAGTGACGGAATCGGCGCTTCAGCGGGAAATTGCCGCCGGAAGCGACGGATTACTCGACCGCGTATTTGCGCTGATCGTTGAGGAACTTGAACAGGCCGACCCGGCGTGGAGCGCGAAAATCGCCCTTCACACCTTAAATGCAGACACCTTCGCGAAAGCATGGTTTGCCGATCGCAGAAATCACGGTCCGTTCCAGTGGGCAGAAGCGAACTTGCAAGAAGTAGAACGTAACAAACGCGATAAACACACCGTGCCCTGGCGCTATACCATTCTGCGGTTACACGAGCCGGTAGAGGATATCGTGCCGTCGCTGACTGACGCCGACCGGGAACGCTTTAAGCACGGGCTGGCGAAGGTGTTTATCGATAACTACACCGCCATTCCGCCGCAGTCTATTCGCCGCCTGCTGGCCCTGCGTGAGGCCGGGATCCTCAACCTGCATGCCCTCGGCGAGAATTACACGATGACGGTGAAAGAACACGGCACGGTTATTTCGGGCCAGGATGGCACTTACTCATTCGATACTTTTATTGACGCCCGTGGGCAGAAATCAATGAAGATAAAGGATTTGCCGTTCCCCTCTTTACGCCAGCAGCTTGAGGCCACCGGGGAGGATTTCCCCGACGTCGCCGACGATTACACTTTGCTCGCGCCGCCCTGCATGCGCGGGCGTATCGCCTTTGGCGCCCTGCCGTATTTGATGCATGACAGGCCGTTTATCCAGGGCCTGACGGTCAGTGCAGAAATCGGGGAAAACATCGCGAACGCGGTAGCGAAACCGGCAGAACGTGGCCGTAGGCGATTGCCGTTTATCGAGTTGTAGCGCTATGTCATACTCACCATGAATAAATTGCATAGCTGGAGCCAGCATGTCACGTAGCCAGTTGCCCCTGAACGCCATCGAAACCTTTCTGGTGACCGCCCGTCATCTCAACCTGACGCACGCGGCGAAAGAGCTGTGCCTGACTCAGGGCGCGGTGAGTCGTAAGATTGCCACACTTGAAGCCTGGTTTGGTTTTCCGCTGTTTGAGCGGCTGGCGCGCGGCCTGCGTTTATCGCCACAGGGCAGCGCGCTCTACCCGGAACTGATGACCTCGTTCAACCAGATGGTGATGGTCGCCGAACAGGCACGTCAGCAGCAGACTGTGGTGCGCCTGAAAGCGCCGACCTGTGCCATGCGCTGGCTGGTGCCGCGGCTGGTGGAAATCGAGCAGCGTTTCCCCGACATGCAGATTGCGCTCACCACCACTACTGAACATTCGGTGAATTTCAAAACCGAACCCTTTGATGCGGCGATTGTTTTTGGTACCCATATGAATGCAGGCGACTTGCTGTTTGAGGAGTCGCTGACGCCGGTGGTCAGCCATCGGCTGACGGATAATACTCAGTTTTCAGGCATGACATTTTTGCATCCCACTCGCGATAAAACCGACTGGTCATTGTGGCTGGCCCAGTTACCTGTACCGTTAATGGCCGCGATGCAAAAGAATCAGCATTTCGACACCATGGACCTGGCGATCACCGCCGCAATCCAGGGATTTGGCGTGGCGATTGCCGATGAAACGCTGGTAGAAGAGGATTTGCTCAGCGGACGACTGGTGCGGCCCTACGCGCTGAGCGTCAAAACCGGGGCCAGCTACCGGCTGGTGGTGCGGGAAGTCTCCGCCAAAGCCATCGGGCTGACCCAGTTCCGTAACGGGCTGCTTAATCCAGCGTCACGTGATGACGCATCACTCGCCGAAACAGCGCCAGACGCGCACGCATAAAACGGTTTTCCACTTTGAACCCGGCCAGTTTGTTGAGCCCGATTCGCAACAGACGGTCTCGCCCTTTGATTGATGCAGGCCAGCGTACCGGACCGTGTAGCGTATCACACGCCACGCTCGCATTGCGGGCAAAATCCACCCAGTAATCGGCCACCTGTGCCGAAAATGCCACATCCCGCGCGTTGACGTAATGACGCGAAGGCTCCGCCAGAGTTAGTGTGTCAAAGACGTACGGCACTTCGTTGCCGTGCCACGCCCCATTTTTATAGGTGTGATGCTCCGCCTCCGCCACATAGTCGAACCAGTAACGCCAGCACGGCTGCCCGACGCGCTGCTGCGCCTGCATCACCACGTATCCGAGCGTGGTAAACGCCATATCGCGACACACCTGACGGCCCAATTCGATATCGCCCTTCACGCCCGGATACAACAGCTTAATCAGCCCCAGTCCCAGGCGGCGCTCCTGCCGAAGCTTCTGGATTTGCCCGGCGAGGTCAACGCCAAACACCGCCATCACGCTGGCTTCATCACTGTTCGAGCCCACCATAATCGGCACCGGATGCTGGCGCGCGGTGAAGAACATTTCCAGCATCGACTGCGGTAAAACCGCATCGCCGCATACCGGAACCGGCCCCGGTTTTAGCCTGCCTTCAAGCGGCCAGAACGCCTCTGGTGGAATGGCGCGCAGCTGCTCCGCGCTGGCATTCACCAGGCCGAAATGAGCAGCGACGGCTTCGCCCTGGGCCATCGCTTGATCAAGCGGCGTGTCTGGCAGCGTATACCCACTCTGAATAATAGCTTTATGAAACAATTCGTTGGCTTTTGGGGAAGCTAACAGCGACAGCACACTACGCGCCCCGGCTGATTCACCAAATAACGTGACGTTGTCACCATCCCCACCGAAGGCCGCTATATTTTCCTGCACCCATTTCAGGGCCGCGATTTGATCTAACAGACTGAAGTTGCAGACTCGCTCGCCCTCTTCACCTTCCAGCGCCGGATGCGCAAAACACCCCAGATGCCCGAGCCGATAGTTAACGGTAACCACCACCACGTCGCGCTTCGCCAGCGCGTGTCCGTCATACGGCGGCAAACTGCCCGCGCCAATGGTAAACCCGCCGCCGTGTAGCCAGACCATCACCGGTAATGGCTTCGCCGGTGACGCTGGCGCCCAGACGTTGAGATAAAGGCAATCTTCGGAGAAACGACCGGGGTCTCCGCCGCCCAGTTCGCGACAATATTCGATGTTTTGCCAGCTGGCAGGTGAAAATGTCTGCGCTTCACGCACACCGTGCCACGAAGGAACAGGCTGAGGAGAACGCCAGCGCAGTGGCCCGACGGGAGGCGCCGCAAAAGGAATGCCGCGCCAGTTGTGAATATCGTTGTCGGTCAGCCCCAGCAGGGAGCCCTGCCGGGTGTGCACCAGCGGCGTGGAGGGATTATGCATCGCGTACTTCCTTAATCAGCAATGCGCCCAGTTTATGCGGGTTTTAGCCCGCTTCGCAACGTCAAAGGGCGGGTTTGCCCGGTGGCGCTGCGCTGACGCGGGCCTACGTTTGTCTGACGCGGCTTACAACAACCCGCACCGCCGCTTACTGCGGTCTTCAGCTTCCTGATAAAGCTGGAACTCGTCGAGCACCGGGCAGCCGAGCGCGGCTTCAAACGCGGCTTTGCTGGCGTTGCCGTGGCTTCGGGCCTGAGTGTCATTCCCGAGATTGGACTGGAAAATACCTGCGGCGCTCACTGGCAGGAAATCTTCGTAAGTGATGGGCTGCGCCACTAGCCAGCCGCGTTCGATCAGCGGCTGGGGGTCGTCGCCGGGGCGAAATGCCTGGCGATGTGATTCCCCGGTCGGCGTCAGGCGATAGCGGAAATAGGCCAGTTCCTGACGACGCAGGAACATTTCGCTGTCCGGGAACGCTTTGAACATCGCCGATAAATGCTGCTGATGGCTGAGATTGTCCTTACCGGTTCCGGCTTCTGTAAGCAATGCGTCGTACAGCGCGCGTCCTTTGGGGGTCAGCGCCACACCGCGTTGTTCGATTTCACCGAAACGCGCGGTGTGGGTGCCGCGATGTTCTCCGGCGAACAGCACCGGCTCCTCCAGCGCTTTAAAGCTGGTCTGGCGCAGCAAAATCGGCACTTCACGGCGCGGCGGGCCTTCAATCAGGACCTTCGGCTCAATGCCATATTCCGGCATCAGCTGCTGCACGCGGTCGATATCGAGCGTACGCGGCGTGAGGTGATTGATGTGACAGCCGGGGAAGCACACCACGTCGGCAATCAGGCGATGTTCATTGTGCAGCGCGCGGTATGTGTCCTGCTCCACCGTGGCGTGGCTGTGCCAACGAAAGGTTTCGAGTGCCTCTTTGACGAACGCTTTCGCCTCGGCCGCCGTGAACTGGCCTTGTGTCTCGAAGTGGCTGATTAATTCGCGGCAGCGCGGCGTGAAGATGTCGCGCTTCGCCAAAATTTCTGCAGCTTTGTCGCGCAGCACAACGTTGTCGATGAGTTCAAGGCGCAGCAGCGAGGTAAACACGCGAAACGGATTACGCGCCAGTGCGGCATCTTCCACCGGACGAAACGCCGTCGAGTGCACCGGAACGCCCGCCTGGGAGAGATCGTAATAGCTGACCGGCTTCATTCCCATGATCGCAAACATGCGGCGCAGAGTCGCCAGCTCATCAGCAGAACCTACGCGAATTGCACCGTGGCGCTCAACGTTGAGTCGTGCCAGTTCGTCAGCGTTCGCCAGCTGTTCATGTAAGTGCGAATTATGTTCCAGCACCGCCAGGTTTACATCCGCCACAAGTTCCAGCAACGTGCTGTACTGCGGAACTTCCTGCTGGTACATCGCTGACATTGCCTGCGAAAAGTTTTCCCGAATCTCATCAGCCGTGATGGTGTTCGCCATGATGTCATGTCTCCAGTGAATATTACCTGGAGTGTACATAAGCCATTTGCCGCCGGGAGGAAGAATTTCTGAATTGTGATCGCGGATAACCTCTCGCTTTACGCCCTGCTTTTGTGCGGTTTATAACCTGTCGTTATGCAAAAAGCCGTATAAATTCACTTTAAATTAACAATATGATTACACACACTGCGAGTGACGATATCACAACAATAAAGAAGTCCTCTGACCCGGAGCGCCCTATGACCGAAAAATGGACACCACGCGAAGTGGTGCATCGTGATTACAACAGTCACCCGCCCGCCTTTGCACCCGGCTATAAAACCAGCGTGCTGCGTTCGCCGCGTAATGCGCTGATCTCCCTGCAAAACTCACTGTCGGAAATCACCGGCCCGATATTTAGCAGTGACGATCTTGGCCCGCAGGACAACGATCTTATCCTCAACTACGCCAAAGACGGGCTGCCGATTGGCGAACGCATTACCGTCCACGGCTACGTGCGTGACGGCTTTGGTCGTCCGATGAAAAATACCCTGGTCGAAGTGTGGCAGGCCAATGCGGGTGGCCGTTACCGGCATAAGAAAGATCAGTATCTGGCCCCCGTTGACCCAAATTTTGGCGGTTGTGGCCGCGTGCTGACCGACGAAAATGGCTATTACTTCTTCCGTACTATCAAGCCCGGCCCGTATCCGTGGCGGAATCAGGCCAGCGACTGGCGCCCTTCTCACATCCACTTTTCTCTGTCTGGCGAAGCCTTCGCCCAACGCTTGATTACCCAAATGTATTTCGAGGGTGACCCGTTGATCAAACAGTGTCCGATTGTGAAAACCATCAATAATGATGACGCTATTCGCACCCTGATTGCTGAACTCGACACCCACGCCGCCGTGCCGCTGGACAGCCTCGCCTATCGCTTCGATCTGGTCCTGCGCGGCAGTCGCGCCACGCTGTTTGAAAACCGTACTCAGGGAGCCGCGCGATGAAAGACTATTTAGCTGAAACCGCCTCGCAAACCGCCGGGCCGTATGTGCACATTGGTCTGGCCCCGGAAGCCGCCGGTTTTCACATCTTCGAGAAAAACTTCGGCCCGGTGCTGACCAACAGCCATACCGAAGGCGAGCGCATTACCCTTGAAGGCCGCGTGTTCGACGGCTCCGGCACGCCGGTGCGTGATGTCCTGCTGGAAATCTGGCAGGCCAACGCCGCGGGGCGCTATAACCACCCTGCCGACCAACAGCAGGACAAACGCCTCGACGGTGATTTTCGTGGCTGGGGACGCAGCTGCTCTGACTTCGACACGGGCGTCTGGCGCTTTGAGACCATCAAGCCTGGCGCGGTCGTCGGGCGTGATGGTCGCCTGATGGCCCCACACGTCAATCTGTGGATTGTGGCCCGAGGGATTAACATCGGCCTGAACACCCGGATGTATTTCTCCGATGAGCAGGATGCCAATCAGCGCGACCCGGTACTGAACCTGATTGAGTGGGAAGTCCGCCGCAACACGCTGATTGGCCAGCGCGAACAGCGCGGCAATGAGGTTGTTTACCGCTTTGATATTCATCTCCAGGGTGAAGCTGAAACGGTTTTCTTCGATCTCTAAGCACAAAATTAGCCCGGCAAAGACAAAATGCCGGGCTTTTTATCGGCTATTCCATAACCACATGTAACGCAATCGACCATTATGTTAATGATATTTTGCTAGCAAGTTATCAAATTCAAACAAGTTACCTTGATACCCGCCCCGCACTCTCTTTAACATCCGGTTATGGAAAAAAATGGTCTCTTCAGTCAGCGCATTCGTTTGCGCCATTTGCATACGTTTGTCGCCGTCGCTCAACAGGGCACGTTAGGCCGAGCGGCGGAAACGCTTAACCTCAGTCAGCCCGCGCTGTCGAAAACCCTCAACGAACTGGAACAGCTTACCGGCACACGTCTTTTTGACCGCGGTCGTATGGGCGCGCAGCTAACGCTGGTCGGGGAACAGTTTCTGACTCACGCGGTAAAAGTGCTTGATGCGCTGAATACTGCCGGTCAGGCGTTGAACCGCAAAGAGGGGATCGGTGGCGACGTGGTGCGTATCGGTGCTCTGCCGACCGCGGCGCTCGGCATTCTTCCGGCAGTGATTGGGGAATTCCACAAGCAGCAAAAAGACATTACGCTGCAGGTCGCCACTATGAATAACACCATGCTGCTGGCGGGGCTGAAATCTGCTGAAATCGATTTAGGCATTGGCCGCATGTCGGACCCGGACCTGATGAGCGGCCTGAACTACGAGCTGCTGTTTCTGGAATCACTGAAACTGGTGGTGCGTCCGAATCACCCGCTGTTGCAGGAAACGGTCACGCTGAGCAAAGTGATGGAGTGGCCGGTGGTGGTATCGCCCAAAGGCACGGTGCCACGCCAAAACGCCGAAGCGCTGGTACTGAGCCAGGGGTGTAAAATTCCACCAGGCTGCATTGAAACACTCTCGGCGTCGCTATCGCGCCAGCTGACGGTAGATTTTGACTATGTGTGGTTTGTGCCTTCCGGCGCGGTGAAAGATGATTTACGTCATGGCACACTGGTCGCGCTGCCGGTGCCAACCCAAGGTGCGGGCGAACCGATTGGAATATTGACCCGGGTAGATTCGCCGCTGTCGACCGGCGCCCAGACGCTATTGAGCGCCATTCGTAAATCCATGCCAGGGCATTAGTACGCTGCCCGGCGGCACTTCGTTTGCACGGGCCTACGGGGAATACAGGAAATACGGGCAAAGGTAGGCCGGGTAAGCGCTGCGCCACCCGGCACATCATGTCACCTCTTACGCGGCATTATGCGCAGCAGCGTGTTGTCCTTCCAGAAATAATGATGCATCAGCGCCGCCAGCGCGTGCAGACCAATCACGTAATAGCCGAAATTCGCCAGCCACACGTGGTATTCCTTCAGGTTATCTGCCAAATCAAAATTCGCTTCTGCGGCGTGCGGCATAATGATGCCAAACGCAATCCACGGATTACCGCGGTTGTACATCATCACCAGCCCGATAATCGGCAGAATGATGAACAGCAGATAAATAACCAGGTGCCCCAGGTGCGCCATCCCGGTCATCCACGGTTTGGGTTTCGGCACAATCGGCGGCGCTTTGTGCTTCAGGCGCACCAGCAGTCGCGCCACCATTAACACCAGAATCGAAATCCCGCAGGAGACATGCACCATATTGAAATACGGGCGATAGGTGCGTGGGAAGAAGCCGCGCAGCTCCATCGCGCAGTACGCACCAATCACCAGCAGAAACACCAGCCAGTGAATGCCAATTTGCAGACTCGAGTATTTATCTCGCATCGTTATTATTCCCGGAAAAACTGTGAGAGAGCTAACATAGCGGCCCCGCTTCAAAAATTCATTAACTTTTCTGTATAGATTTTCAAACCGTTAGTACTGCCTGAAAGATGTTCAGTTACCCAAATGGACCGACTGGTCTGAGCCTGGAGAAGTTTTACGTGCAACGTGAGATTCCCCTTGAAGGAGAAGATCAATGAGCAAAATAGGCATTATTCCCTCGAACAACGCGCCAGCGCGCATACGCCGACTCGGCGTGCCGGTGGAAATGCACCTGTTCGAGCAAGGGAAACACGGGTTCGGCATTCGTGACGCCCAGGGCTTGCCGGTGTCGGTCTGGCCCGAACTGATAATGGCCTGGATAGAAACGAAGGTGTAATTTTCAGGGCATGAGTATCGCCTCATGCCCTGTTATTTCACGGCAGATTAATCGCTTTTTCATTAGCAGCCTTGTTCTGGATGATCCGCTTGCCGAGCGTAATCCCGCGCATTTCAACCTTACGGTGTAAAAACGTGGCCAACAAATAGACCACTGGCATACAAATGCCCACCGTTAACAGGTAACGCGCACCGCTGGAATGGTTCGCAATATGGAAATGATTGAGCAGCAGCGCAATTACCGGCATCACAATCAGCAAGTGCAATAAATAGACGGAATACGACACATCGCCGAGCCAGGTAAATACCCGATGGCTGAGTACCCAGCGCGGCAGCGCAAACAGACGCGACAGCAAGCCGGGCTGCTGCCAGGACCACAGCACGCCCGTCATGCCGAGGATCATCAGCGCTTCCACCGTCACCTGGACGTCATCCATGCGGATATTGAGCAGGTCGCTGACGACTGGCGCCAGCAGGGCCAGCACCACGAACAGCACCCGACGGCGACGTACCGCCTCCGCCATAAACATCCCTGCGATAAACATGTGCAGCTTAATCAGGATCATCGACGGCATCGGGAACGCATCATACATCTCTGGCAGCAAATAACGCCCAAGCACATCCAGCACCATGACAGACACCAGCGTCAGGGCAAATCCCCAGCGCAGCGTCAGCAGCATGATGAACGGGAACAGCAGGTAAAACTGCATTTCCAGGCCGAGGCTCCAGTCCGGCAGCGCGGTGTTATAGGCGTACTGCGGCAGGTCGGCAAAAACAAAGGTTAAATGGGTGAGTACGTTAAAAAATGAGAGGTCACTATAGCGGGAGGTTTCGGTCACGGTAGACGGGAACGCTTCGCCAATAATGTGGCGCACATCGCCCAGATAATAGCCGCCCAGCAATGCGACGAACAGCATCACATAATACAGCGGGGCGATACGAAAATAGCGCCGTAACCAGAAGGTTTTGATGGTTTGCCAGCTGCCCCACGGTTCCTTTTCCTGACGCTCAATATAGTTTTTGGTCATCAGATAACCGGACAGCAAAATAAACAAATCAACGCCTAATTTAGGCACCGCAATGATTGGGATTTTGCAGTTCACCAGCAGTGCAATATGCCCCAGAAAAACCCACAGAGACGCGACGCCGCGCAGTCCCTCCAGTTCCGGAGACCAGTTTTTCGTCGTTGCCATAATTACCCCTTTAAAAGCGGGATCATAGCAACTTATGCATTGGGCTAATTCCGAATGCCCGACCCGGCAACGACTTTCAGAATAAGGCCAGCGGAACAGACCGCACGCGGTCGCCCCGCCTGAAAAGCATTCAGTGTTTATCCGTCGGGGTAAACGTCAGGATCCCCGCCACGCTACCACCACCGTCGGACGGATGATGTATCCCGTTCGACACTGTCACGTCGGTAAAATCAAACGGCGAAACGCCTTCGATACAGGCCACGTTCACCCCATACTGCTGCGGGTTCGAACGTCGCTGATGGAAGGTGTAAATGCCGCACACCGAGCAAAAATAGTGTACCGCGGTGCCGGTATTGAAGCGGTATTCCGTCAGCTTATCTTTCCCTTCGGTTACATGAATGCCGGATAACGGTGCCGACACCGCTACCGCGCCGCGCATTCGACATAACGAACAGTTACAACGTCTGATGGTGTTAAAACCATCAGACAATTCGACGGTAAACTTCACTGCACCGCAGTGACATTGCGCATTCACTTTCTCTGACACAGACACCTCACCGGCAAGGAATAGAGTGGGAATATGTAGCACAGAAGCCATTGTGCTGCACAGGCGCGCCCATAAAAATCTATGGTCACCCCCATTTTCTCGCATTCGCAATTACGATTGCAGATATACCACCTGAGTTTGCAGATATTCTTCCAGCCCATGACGCCCGTCTGCGCCGCCAATCCCGGATTTACGCCAGCCCGCGTGGAAGCCCTGCATCGCTTCAAAGTTTTCGCGGTTGATGTAAGTTTCGCCGAATTTAAGCCCCTTTATCGCTTTCATCGCTTTGTTTAAATCCTGGGTGTAGACCGATGACGTCAGACCGTATTCACTGTCGTTGGCCATCTTCAGTGCATCTTCCAGCGTATCGAACGCCACCACTGGCAGCACCGGACCGAAGGTCTCTTCATGCATGATGGTCATGTCCTGACGCACGTCGAGCAGCAGCGTCGGCGGGTAGAAATACCCTTTGCCTTCTACCGCTTTGCCGCCGATTGCCACTTTCGCGCCCTGCTCAACCGCTTTCGCCACTTTCTGCTCCACGCGTTCCAGCGCAGCTGCGTTGATAAGCGGCCCCATCGCGATATCAGTGCGCTGTGCCGGGTCGCCAAACTGCACTGCTTTCATCGCTTCGCCCAGACGGTTAACGAAACGGTCGTAAATGCCTTTCTGCACGTACACACGCTCGGCACAGTTACAGACCTGCCCGGTATTAATGACGCGGGAATCGACAATCGCTTTCACCGCCAGCTCCATATCGGCATCGTCCAGCACAATCGCCGGAGCTTTACCGCCCAGTTCCAGGCACACTTTGGTGATATTTTTCGCCGCGGCGGTCATGATTTTTTCGCCCGCGCCGACGCTGCCAGTCATGCTAACCATCGCCACTTTCGGATTGCCCGCCAGCTCCTGACCGACGGTTTCGCCGCGGCCCAGAACCAGGTTAAAGACGCCTTTTGGCAGGCCAATATCATGGACAATTTTTGCGAACGCAATGGCGTTGTTCGGGGTAAATTCGCTCGGCTTGATAACGATGGTGTTGCCGGTGATCAGCGCCGGAGCCAGCTTGCGGGCAATCAGGAAGAACGGGAAGTTCCACGGCAGAATGCCGGTGGTGACGCCCAGCGCGCGTTTGAACACGAAGATGTTTTCGCCCGGACGGTCGCTTTGCAGAATTTCACCTTCGTAACGGCGCGCCCACTCAGACATGTACTCGAGATAGTCAGCGGTGAATGCCACTTCGACATCCGCCAACTGCTGAATTTTGCCGCCTTCCGCAACAATCAGCGCGCTGATTTCTTCGGCATGTTCGCGAATGCCCGCCGCAATTTTACGCAGCCAGCCCGCACGCTGAATGGCCGGGAGCGCTTCCCAGGCAGGCTGCGCTCGTTCGGCGGCGTCGATGGCCTGCTGCGCCTCTTTGGCGGAACCGTCAGGAATGCGCGAAATCAGCGCCTCGGTTGAGGGATTGACCACGTCAATCCAGGCGTCACCCTGCCAGGACACAAACTGACCGTCGATATACATAGGGTGTTGTACGGGTGCTGTCATGTGCTGCTCCTGTGAATGCATCGTTTTTAACAAGTGAATATATTGTTAAATATCGAGAATTCACGGCACAAATCCCAACCCTATGATCCTGTTTTTGTGAGACATCTCATAAAAGTAAATCAGTGAACGCGATTCAGCGTCAACAACTCGATAACAACAAATGCCCGTTTGCGGATATTTTTGTCGCAAACGGGCATTAACGGGGGGGCATTACAGCAGGGAACGACTCGACAACGCCTCGTGAAGCAGCGCGTCTTCACGCAGAACGCGCCATGCGTCTAGCACGTCGTCAGGCATATCGACGTGCGCGATAAAACCTTTCCCGCGCGGCCCATAGCCATTTTCATCATCCTGAATACGCGGCAGTTCGCCCAGTAATAAGGAGAGATAACGTTCAACCGGCCAGACGTTATGCGCTTCTTCGGCGAAGGTCAGGCCATGATTCCCGTTACGCAGCACCGGTAAATAGCCCGGATAGCTGCGCCACTGTGGGGCATTCGCATCGTCCTGCCAGATGTGTGCGAACGTCGCCATGGTGCGGCGCTGCATGGTCGGGTCCTGCACCACAATCCCGGAATGACAGCGGATCCCACGCTCTTCCATTATGTCACGCGTGAAACGGGCATTCTCCCCGCAGTTAGTGGAGCGCGATTCCACCACAATGCGCTCCTGTGGAATATTCCAGTACTGATGCGCAATTTCCGCGAGAATTGTCGCTTCGGCACATCCGGTGGTGCGCAGAGCGTTGTAACGCGGGTGACGGGCCACGGCGGCATACAAGAAAGTGGTGGAATGGCCGATGCCTCCGCTTATCAACAACGTGCGGTTTTCTGCCGCCAGACGGCAGGCGGCGTCAATGGTCGGCATCACCGCATTGCCCGCCAGCACCACCAGATCGACGTCAACATTGACCGGTGGCGTGGGAAAATCATTCTGCGCCAGCCATTCGCCTGTGCGGTTGGCGGCTTGCAAAGTCGTTTCGTTCAGATGTGGAAAGGTGGTCAGCATAATACTCCCTACTTTCGTGAGTCGTACCTCAGGGTAACGTCCTGCGCGGAGGATGACAGGAGATCACTCCGAAAGCGAGTTATTGCCCTTTTACCCTGTGATGGGGAACAACCCGCGTTTGACCTGCACGGCGCTGCAAACCGTGGGCCTGAAAGGCTGGGATGGTTTTACGCTGGCGTGGGTGAAGAATTGAGAGTTTGATGCCCGGTAGCGCTTCGCTTACCGGGCATCAGGCTGCAGAGGACTAAGACGTAATCTGCTCCATCGCTTGCAATATCCGTTTGTCAGAAATCGGATACGGCGTGCCCAACTGCTGGGCGAAATAGCTCACCCGCAGTTCCTCAATCATCCAGCGAATTTCCAGCACGTCGTCGTCATTACGACGTGATGACGGCAGTTTGTTAAGCCACTGCTGCCATGCCTGCTGCACGCTTTCGACTTTCAGCATCTGCGCGCGATCCCGATGCGGATCAATGGCTAATTTTTCCAGTCGTTTCTCAATCGCGTTGAGATAACGCAGCGTATCGCCGAGACGCTTAAAGCCATTGCCGGTGACAAAACCGCGATACACCAGCCCGGCCATCTGCGCTTTCACGTCAGACAGGCCCAGCGCCATCGTCATATCTACTCGGCCTTTCAGGCGTTTGTTGATATTGAATACCGCCGTCAGGATCTGCTCGACCTGTTTGGCAATCTCCACCACCGTATCGTTCAGCTCCGCGCGGACTTTCTCATGCAACGCCGCGTAGGTTTCTTCAGTCCACACCGGGCCACCGGCCTCGTGGATAAGCTTGTCGACGCCGCAGGAAATGCAGTCGTCAATCAAATCCAGCACTTTGCCATACGGGTTAAAGTACAGGCCCAGCTTGGCTTTGTTCGGCAGCTTTTCATGCAGATATTTGATCGGCGACGGAATATTCAGCAGCAATAAACGACGCAGACCACGCCACATCGCCTGCTGCTGCTCCAGCGGATTATCAAACAGTTTGATGGCCACGCTGTCGCGCTCGTCCACCAGCGCAGGCCAGGCTTTCATTTTGTAATTGCCGCGCTTCTGCTCATAGCTTTCAGGCAGCGATCCAAAACTCCAGAGATGCAACCCGCTCTGCTCGATACCGTCGTCCGCCACCGCAGACAACGTTTCCTGAACTTTGCCTTTCAACGTGTCTTTCAGCGCCGTCAGGTCACGACCTTCCTGAAGCTTCTTGTTTTTGTCATCAATGACGCGGAAGGTCATTTTAAGGTGATCGGGCACCTGATCCCAGTGCCAGTCGTCGCGGTCAATCGTCACCCCGCTCATCCGGCGTAGCTCGCGCTCCATCGAATCCAGCAGCGGCAGCTCCAGCGGCGTCATGCGGCCTAATAGCGCTTCGGCGTAGTTCGGCGCTGGCACAAAGTTGCGGCGCACCGGTTTCGGCAGCGATTTAATCAGTGCGATTAACAGCTCGCGACGCAGGCCAGGTATTTGCCACTCAAATCCGGATTCTTCGACCTGGTTGAGCAACGGCAACGGAATATGCACCGTCACGCCGTCGGCGTCAGCGCCCGGTTCAAACTGGTAACTCAGGCGCAGCTTAAGATTGCCCTGATGCCAGAAGTTCGGATAGTCGAGTTTGCTGACATCATCGGCCCCTTCCTTAATCAGCATACTTTTTTCAAAGTTGAGCAAATCAGGCGTTTCGCGACTGGCGGTTTTCCACCAGTTATCGAAATGGCGAGCGGAAATCACGTCGTGGCTGATGCGCTGGTCGTAAAACTCGAACAGTGATTCATCGTCTACCAGAATGTCGCGGCGACGGGATTTGTGCTCAAGTTCTTCAATTTCGTTGCGCAGTTTCAAATTATCGCGGAAGAAGGCGTGACGCGTTTGCCAGTCGCCCTCCACCATCGCATGGCGAATAAACAGCTCGCGGCACAGCGTCGGGTCAATCTGGCTGTAGTTGACCTTGCGGGCGGCGACAATCGGCAAGCCGTAAACGGTCACTTTTTCAGTGGCCATTACTGCGCCCTGCGAGCGCTCCCAGTGCGGCTCGCTGTACGAACGTCTGATCAAATGCTGGGCGACAGGCTCGACCCATTCTGGGTCGATACGTGCAGCAATGCGCCCCCACAGCCGGCTGGTTTCAACCAGCTCGGCGACCATCGTCCATTTCGGTGGCTTTTTGAATAAACCGGAACCCGGGAAGATGGAGAAGCGGGCATTGCGCGCGCCGGTAAACTCCTGTTTATCAGCGTCTTTCATCCCGATATGCGAAAGCAGACCGGTCAGCAAGGCAACGTGAATTTCACGGTATTCAGCGGGCTCGCTGTTGACCGGAATGCCAAGCTCTTTCACCACCTGACGCAGCTGGGTATAAATATCCTGCCATTCACGCACACGCAGATAGTTGAGGTATTCGGTGCGACACAGGCGGCGGAACGCGTTCGACGACAGCGCTTTTTGCTGCTCGCCAAGGTAATTCCACAGATTGACGAACGCCAGGAAGTCGGACTCTTTATCATGGAAACGGCGGTGTTTTTCGTCAGAGGCCTGCTGCTTGTCCATTGGACGTTCGCGTGGATCCTGAATCGACAGCGCCGAGGTGATGATCATCGCCTCACGCACACAGCCGTGTTTCTGCGCTTCCAGCACCATGCGCGCCAGGCGTGGGTCCACCGGCAGCTGCGACAACTGGCGGCCCATTGGCGTGAGTTTGTATACTGTCTGCTGTTCGTCGGTGGTTATCGCACCCAGTTCTTCCAGCAGGCGTACGCCGTCCTGAATATTGCGTTTATCCGGCGCTTCCACGAACGGGAATGCACCAATATCACCGAGCCCCAGCGCGGTCATCTGCAAGATAACGGACGCCAGGTTGGTACGCAGAATTTCCGGATCGGTAAATTCAGGACGCGACAGGAAATCGTCTTCCGAATAGAGACGAATACAGATCCCTTCCGAGACACGTCCGCAGCGGCCCTTACGCTGATTCGCCGACGCCTGAGAAACCGGCTCAATCGGCAAGCGCTGCACTTTAGTGCGGTAGCTGTAGCGGCTGATACGCGCGGTGCCAGGGTCAATAACGTACTTGATCCCCGGCACGGTCAGAGACGTTTCCGCCACGTTGGTTGCCAGCACGATGCGCCGTCCACTGTGCGACTGGAATACGCGGTTTTGCTCGCTGTTTGATAAGCGGGCATATAGCGGAAGAATTTCGGTATGCCGCAGGTCACGCTTGCTGAGCGCATCAGCGGTGTCGCGGATTTCGCGCTCGCCGCTCATGAAAATCAGGATATCGCCCGGACTCTCCTGCCCCAGTTCATCAACCGCATCGAAAATAGCCTGTAGCTGATCGCGCTCAGTATCGTCGGCATCTTCGACAATCGGACGATAGCGAACGTCGACCGGGAAGGTACGGCCAGAAACTTCGATTATCGGCGCGTTATTGAAATGTTTTGAGAAACGTTCCGGATCGATGGTCGCCGAGGTGATGATGATTTTCAGATCCGGACGCTTAGGCAGCAGTTCGCGGAAATAGCCGAGCAGAAAATCGATGTTCAGGCTGCGTTCGTGCGCTTCATCGATAATGATGGTGTCGTATTGCATCAGCAGCCGGTCCTGCTGGATTTCTGCCAGCAAAATACCATCGGTCATCAACTTGACCATCGTGTTGTCGCTGACGTGATCGCTAAAGCGGACTTTATAACCGATGCAACCACCCGGCTCCGTTTGCAGCTCTTCGGCAATACGGTTGGCAACGGTACGCGCGGCCAGACGGCGCGGCTGAGTATGACCAATCAGCCCTTTAACGCCGCGGCCCAGCTCCATGCAGATTTTCGGCAGCTGGGTGGTTTTCCCCGAGCCGGTTTCCCCCGCCACAATCACCACCTGATGGTCGCGGATGGCGTTGTAGATATCCTGCTTTTTCTGACTGACGGGCAGGTTTTCCGGGTAGGTTATCGCCGGGCGCGCCGCTTCACGCAGCAGGACTTTACCCGCTGCATGTGAAATCTCTTTCGCCATCTCCTGCATAATGGCCTGTTGTGATTCAGGATTTTTAACCTTCTTCACGCCATGCAGACGACGGGCAAAGCGGGTTTTATCGCGCAGCATCAGGCCATCGAGCTGTTGATGGAGCTGCGAAAAGGTCATTTTGTGTTGTTCTGTCATAGCGTTAGCGGGCAGCGCACTGCCGGAAAAATGTCTCTGTTTTCATTAGTGTTAGAGTACCACATCGCAGCCGGCCTTTCCTTCATCAATAAATTTGAACGAAGGCTTCGATATATTGCGCTATCCCTGCGACAGGATTGTGAATAGCATGTCATCAAGCAACTGGGCACAGGCCCGTCAATCTCATAAAAGGAAACACCCATGAGCAAAGTTTTAGTTCTCAAATCCAGTATTCTGGCAGGGTACTCTCAGTCTGGTCAGCTGACTGACTATTTTGTTGATCAGTGGGCTGAAAAACATCCGGCAGACCAAATCACCGTTCGTGACCTGGCTGCACAGCCAATTCCGGTGCTGGATGGTGAACTGGTTGGCGCGCTGCGTCCAGGCGATGCCCCGCTGTCTCCACGTCAGCAAGAAGCGCTGGCGCTGTCTGATGAGCTTATCGCTGAGCTGCAGGCGCACGACGTTATTGTTATCGCCGCCCCAATGTATAACTTCAACATCCCAACTCAGCTGAAAAACTATTTTGACCTGGTTGCGCGTGCCGGTGTGACCTTCCGTTACACTGAAAACGGTCCAGAAGGACTGGTAACGGGTAAACGTGCGGTAGTCGTTTCCAGCCGTGGCGGTATCCATAAAGATACCCCAACCGACCTGCTGGCTCCGTACATGAAGCTGTTCCTGGGCTTCATCGGCATCACCGACGTGAACTTCGTGTTCGCTGAAGGCGTGGCTTACGGTCCAGAAGTGGCGGCCAAAGCGCAGTCTGATGCCAAAGCTGCAATCAACAGCCTGGTTGCTGCATAAAAGATTACCCCTCTCGCCGCCCGGTGAGAGGGTTTTTCCGCTTCCACATTTTATGCAGGAGGCGCAGGGTAAAAACCCTGCCATTCTCCTGGCGAAATTAATTGAGGAATTGCAGATTAAGTCCGGCAAAAATTTGCCAGCGTGGTTGTCCTGGCCCGTGGTCAGCGACTGACCCTTGTGGTTCGATGAAGAAGTTATACACCGTTTTCTGCTGCTTAATCACCTGACCAATACCCAGCCCCATCGGCACACTGTAACTGTCATTCTGGAAGTTATAGACCCAGATAGGTGCTGCACGCAGGTAAGTGCCGCCACCTAACTGATAAAACAAGAATGGCTGGAATGTGCCGAGATTAACGTCACTGCGGTCATCTTCCCCGGCAAAACTATGCTGCCAGGAAGCCAGATAGCCGTACTGGAATTTCTTCGAGCTGGCATCAAACAGCACGTTGACCAGACCCGCTGACCATTTCTCTGTTCCCAGCGCATCATCGGTTGCAGTCGGGGCTGTAATTTGTGGACCAAAACCAAAGCTCACAGCCGGATTACCGGTATCAATCAGCCATGATGCGAAGAGGTTCAGGTCACCCAGACCGGTTTTATGTCCACCATTAGGAGGAGTCGGATAAGTGTTGACCGGAAGTGAACCACGTAATAACCAGTTACTGTCGCCCAGAGCAAACGGCTGTGCATAACGAAACCAGAACTGGTTGGCATCTTTATCTGTGCCGCTGACGTCACCGATGTAATAGTTCTGCATATTAAATGCAGTCATATTCGCCAGTGGGTTGTTCGCCTGGGCTGCATCCGGCGCATGGTCTTCTGCGGCAACAACAGATGCAGAGGCCAGACAAAACAGAGACGACAGAAGTGAGTATGAAAATAAACGCATAACTGTTTTCCTTGAGAAAACCCCCTGCAACGCAGGCCGCCGCAGGGGAATTATTTTATGGTGTGACGATGTTGAACCAGAACTCAAACTTGTCCATATAGCTCAGCATCTCATCCAGCTTCGCACCATTACCCGTGACCTTCACATCACCGTTATCTTCAGCCTGTTTCAGGGTTTCTTCTTTCAGGATGATTTTATTCAGTGTGTCTCGGTTGAGTGTAATAGTCGCGTCCGCATCTTTCGCTTCGGCATTTGCGGTGTGGTTCAGTACCCCGTTTTCCAGCTCCAGCTTGTATTTACCGCCGTCGCTGCCCAAATCGATATTAAATACCGCTTTGGCATTAGCCGCTTTTTCACCGTTGATATGCACCCCGAGGTAATCGAAGAACATTTCCGGCGTCATTGCTTTCACCGTATCCGGGCTGGCCGTATTCGGCGTTGGCAGTTTCTGCACGCCATTACGCAGCTCCTGTGCACCGGTCAGGTAGAAGTTACGCCACGGACCGGATTCAGCCTGATAACCCATCTGTTCAAGCGCATCCGCTTCCAGATTACGTGCCGCCTGGTTATTGGGATCGGCAAAGACAACTTTGCTGACAACCTGTGCGACCCAGCGGAAGTTGCCCTGATCATAATCTTCTTTGGCTTTTTTCAGGATGTTATCCGCACCGCCCATGTAATCGACAAATTTCTTCGCCGCTTCTTCTGGTGGCAGCTCATCCAGGGTTGCCGGGTTGCCATCGAACCAGCCGAGGTAGAACACATAGGTGGCTTTCACGTCATGGCTGACGGAACCGTAATAACCCCGGCTGGCCCAGGTTTTCGCCAGACCATCAGGCAGTTTAAAGTTCGCGGCAATTTCGTCACGCGTCAGGCCGGTATTCGCCATACGTAAGGTCTGGTCGTTGATATAACGATACAGGTCACGCTGGCTCTTCATCAGCTTAACGACGTTCTCGTTACCCCAGGTCGGCCAGTGGTGCTGCGCCATGATAATTTCGGCTTTATCCCCCCAGAGGTTGATGGCATCGTTGATGTATTTCGACCATGCCAGTGGATCGCGAATTTTCGCGCCGCGCAACGAGTAGGTGTTATGGAGAGTATGGGTGACGTCTTCTGCCGCTTCGATGAGTTTTTTCTCTTCGATATACCACAGCATTTCTGATGGGGCTTCAGAACCTGGCGCCATCATGAAATCATAGGTCAGACCGTCAATCGTCTCTTTTTGTCCGGTTTTGGTGATGTAATTTGTCGGGGCAATTAATGTCACTGTCCCTGCAGAAGTGGTCGTACCAAGACCCGCACCAACCTGACCTTTTACGTCTGGTTTCAGCAGGTTACCGTACATGTAGCTGGCACGGCGGCTCATGGCGTTACCCGCCATGACATTCTCGGATACCGCTTCATTCATAAAGCCTGCAGGGGCGTAAATCTTCACCTTACCGGATTTTACGTCAGCTTCATCGACAACACCGCGAACCCCGCCGTAGTGGTCGATATGGCTATGGGTATAAATCACGGCAACAACCGGTTTTTTACCGCGATTTTTGTAATACAGTTCGAGGCCGACTTTCGCGGTTTCGGCTGAAATCAGGGGGTCAACGACGGTAATACCTTCTTTACCCTCGATGATGGTCATGTTTGAGAGATCAAGGTTACGGATCTGATAAACCCCATCCGTTACTTCAAACAAACCACTGATATTGATCAGCTGAGACTGGCGCCACAGGCTCGGGTTGACGCTGTCAGGAGATTTTTCGCCTTCTTTAACAAAGGCGTATTTCTGCGGATCCCAGATAACATTACCTTGCTCACCTTTGATGACATCAGTCGGTAAAGCGGCGATAAACCCTTTATGGGCATTGGTAAAGTCGGTGTTATCAGAAAAAGGAAGCTGATTATAAAGTGCATCATTAGCTTGTTTGGTCGCGGCGGTCGCCTCTTTAGGCGCTTCCTGCGCAAACAAAGGAGTCAGTGCCGTGGAGGTGAGTAACCCTGCCAGGGAAAGGCTTTTAACTATTAGCTTAAGTCTCATCAATGATCCTCTATTTTACATCCTGTCTACCGCTCGCTTTTTACGAACAGTAACCTTAAGAAACCATTGGGTAACATGAATAATGATAGCTTACACATCTAAGCTACCAGTTTTCCAAGTATATCCAAATAGTTACATTTATCCATTTTTGAATACATTTATCAGTGCGTGCAGAATTCAGGGGGGAAGATCTGGGTGATGCATCCTATGTACAGTGGGAGCGAGCAATATCCGTTCTGCCACAAAGCAGGCATTGTAGTGATGTGATGGACGTCCCTCCCACAGTGCAACTCCTGCCACACTTAGGCTGAGAACGCGAGGACCGTTACGTCCGTACCGTTATGAGCGATAATCGGCTGTGGGATATAGGGAGGGATAGAGGATAATTTGCTTTTGTTTTCTGAATTATTTCGCCGATTTCGGGCGCAGATTTTCATCAAAAACTAACCGCTGACGCCCTTCTTCCACTTCGCGCAGCGGCTCCACCTGGTGCATCGTCAGTTTGCAGCGTTCCACCAGCACCTGATATTCCCGGGTGCCACGTTTTTTCCACTCCATTTCATCGGTACTCAGCGCCCGAATAGCCTTTGCCGGACTACCAACAATCAAATAATTTGCAGGCATTTCAGCCTTCGCTTTCACAAATGCCGCCGCGCCGACAATACTGTTTTCGCCGATGACCGCCCCGTCCATAATCACCGCGTTCATTCCGACCAATGCATTACGGCGGATAACGCAGCCGTGCAGAATCGCACTGTGCCCAATATGCCCGTCTTCTTCGACCACGGTGTCCTGCTCCGGGAAGCCGTGCATGACGCAGTTATCCTGAATATTGGCCCCGTCTTTAACCACGATTCGCCCGAAATCGCCGCGAAGGCTGGCATTCGGACCGACGTAAACGCCTTTTCCGAGAATAACGTCGCCAATCAACACTGCCGTGGGATGAACGTAACTCTCTTCGGGCACCACGGGCGTTAAGCCATCAATTTGATAAACCGGCATGGTTACACTCCTTATTTAAGATTCAGACCACCAAAGCGTTGATAAAACGGTGACGCGGGCTGCGGCAACGGGCCGACAGAGGTTTCACCCTTCTCGCTCACCCACGCCAGTGCGCCAGCCGCCACGCTCTGATAAATATTGATGCACAGCTGACGCGCGGCCTGTCCGGCCCAGTGCGCAGGCAACAGTTCTTCAGGCAGCAGCGGGTCCTTGAGGATAACCCGGCGGTAAAGATGAATAGCCAGCAGCTGAATGGCGAAGCAGCGCTCCGGCGTCAGCTCAGCAGGGGCGGCATCCCGCAGCAGCGGCAGCAACGGTCTGAAGGTATTGATGAAATTTTCATACATCTGATTTTGTTCGGTGAGCTGCCAGCACTCTTCCACGCGCGCGCGTAATGCGCTGACGGAGCTCGCCAGCGGAGAACGGGCCTCAAAACAGATGACATTTTCCGCCACACCCGCCTCATGCAGCAGCGCCTGAACGTCCGCCAGTTTTTGCGACGGCGACGCCATCAGGCTCGGGGCCAGCGTGCCGAAGCCCTGCCAAATCAGCTGTTTTTTCACATCGGTGAGCGTGTTTTTATCCAGCCCCTCCGACAGCAACAGCAACCAGGTGCCGTCCCACGTGGGTGGTTCAGCGCGGTAAATTTTGCTCTCGGCACGTCGGGTCAGACGCAGCCCTTTGTCGCTCAGACGGTAAAAACTGCGCCGCCCGATACGCGAAACGTCCAGCCAGCCCTCTTTATTGAGTCGGAATAACGAGGTGCGAACAAAGCGATCGCCAAAACCAAGGCCTTCCAGCAGCGCCGTCAGGCTCCCAAGCCAGATTTCGCCGCCACGATGGGATAACGCATCCCCATAAAGGGAGGAGATTAAAGAGGTTCCGCTGACTGGCACGGCCGCGACAGCCTGCTGGATAAAGAGATCAAGTTTACTCATCTGATTCATTCTGTTGTGATTTTTGTCCTGGCTGAATCATAGCACAGATTATTTTACCCTCACCCCGACCAGAACGGTTGCCCGGTAAGCTTGCGCCACCGGGCACGCAATACTTAACCGTTCGCCGCCAGTGTACGCAGATCAAACACGCGACACGCTTTGCCTTCGGAGCGCGGAATAGTGCCGCAGTTGACGATGGTCACGTCGGTAGAAATCCCGACCATCGATTTGATGCGATGGCGTAGCTGATGACACACCTGACAGCGCTGCTCATGCGACAGCGTCAGGCTGCTCTCTTTCAACTCGACTTTGATCGACAGCGAATCCAGATGCCCGCGACGATTCACTTCCAGCTGATAGTGCGGCGACAAATGCTCAAACTTAACGATTTCCTCTTCCAGCTGTGACGGGAAGACGTTTACGCCACGAATGATCAGCATATCGTCGCTGCGCCCGCTGATGCGGTCCATCCGGCGCATCGTACGCGCGGTGCCCGGCAGCAGTCGGGTCAGGTCCCGGGTGCGATAGCGAATAACCGGCAGCGCTTCTTTAGTCAGCGTGGTGAACAGCAGTTCGCCCTGCTGACCGTCGTCCAGCGGCGTGCCATCGATCGGGTTAACAATTTCCGGGTAGAAATGATCTTCCCAGATGGTCGGGCCATCGGCGGTTTCCAGACACTCCATCGCCACGCCCGGCCCCATGACTTCGGACAGGCCGTAAATATCCAGCGCGGAAATCCCCAGACGTCGTTCAATCTCTTTGCGCATCGCCATGGTCCACGGCTCTGCGCCAAACACGCCAACGCGCAGGCTGCATGTGCTGGCATCACCGCCCATCTGGCGCTCCAGTTCTTCAATCAGATTGAGACAGTAGGACGGCGTGACCATGATCATGTCAGGCTTGAAATCACGGATAAGCTGCGCCTGTTTTTCGGTTTGACCGCCGGACATCGGGATAACCGTCGCGCCCAGACGTTCTGCGCCGTAGTGTGCCCCCAGCCCGCCGGTAAACAGGCCGTAGCCATACGCCACGTGAATTTTGTCTTTCGCGCTGCCACCTGCCGCACGCAAAGAGCGGGCAACCAGATTGGCCCAGGTATCAATATCGTTCTGGGTATAACCGACGACCGTCGGTTTACCGGTGGTACCAGACGAGGCGTGAATACGCACCACCTGTTCCATCGGCACAGCAAATGTGTCGAACGGATAGTTATCGCGTAAATCCTGTTTAGTGGTGCACGGGAATTTACGGATATCGCTTAAGCTTTTGAAATCGTCAGGGTGAACACCCGCCGCATCAAATTTACGGCGGTACATCGGCACATTGTCGTATGCATGTTTCAGCGTCCATTTCAGGCGTTGGGTCTGTAAAGCCTGCAGTTCGTCAACGGATGCGGTTTCAATCGATTCTAATTTTGTCGTTGTCATTGTAGGGTACTCGCAGGTTAATCAGCTCACACGCGCTCCAGGATCATGGCAATGCCCTGA
Source organism: Scandinavium hiltneri (assembly GCF_024764835.1). Taxonomy (GTDB): domain Bacteria; phylum Pseudomonadota; class Gammaproteobacteria; order Enterobacterales; family Enterobacteriaceae; genus Scandinavium; species Scandinavium hiltneri. The sequence continues at coordinate 193,518 of NZ_JALIGE010000069.1, forward strand.
CCCACACCGATACACATCGTGCACAGGGCGTAACGCCCTCCGCGACGGTGCAGTTCATTGCTGGCGGCCAGCGCCAGTCGGGCACCGCTCATACCCAACGGATGGCCTAATGCGATGGCGCCACCGTTGGGATTGACATGCGGGGCATCGTCCGGAAGCCCCAACTGTCTCATGACACCGAGCGCCTGGGCGGCGAACGCCTCATTCAGCTCGATGACGTCCATATCGTTGATACAGAGCCCCGCACGCTCCAGCACTTTGCGGGTAGCAGGCACCGGGCCAAGGCCCATCAGACGCGGCTCGACGCCAGCGGTGGCCATCGCCACAATGCGCGCGCGTGGCGTTAAACCCTGAAGTGCGGCCATTTCCGCGCTGGCGATAATCAGCGCCGCCGCCCCGTCATTAACCCCTGAGGCGTTACCGGCGGTGATCACGCCATTCGCGCGGAACGGCGTTTTCAGTGCGGCGAGCTGTTCGAGCGTTGTTTCCGCGCGCGGATGCTCATCCTGCGTCACTTCGGTCACCGCACCCTTTTTGCCCTTCACGCTCACCGGCACAATTTCTTCGGCCAGAATGCCATTTTGCTGGGCAATTGCAGTGCGCTGCTGGCTGCGCCAGGCGAACGCATCCTGATCGGCGCGGCTTATTTTTAACAATTCAGCTACATTCTCTGCCGTTTCGGGCATGCTGTCAGTACCAAAATGCTGCTGCATGAGCGGGTTCACAAAACGCCAGCCGATTGTCGTGTCGAACATTTCAGCCTGACGCTGGAACGGCGTCGTGGCTTTGCCCATCACAAACGGCGCACGAGACATGGATTCCACGCCGCCTGCAATCAGTAAATCCGCATCGCCGGAACGGATAGCGCGGGCAGCAAAGCCAATCGCATCCAGCCCTGAACCGCATAAACGGTTGATGGTGGTGCCGGATACCGTCTGCGGCAGGCCCGCCAGTAGCGATGCCATGCGTGCCACGTTGCGGTTATCTTCCCCCGCCTGGTTGGCACAGCCGAAAATCACATCGTCAATACGTTCAGCATCCAGCTGCGGATGCCTGTCGAGCAGCGCCCGCAGCGGCACCGCGCCTAAATCGTCGGCGCGAATACCGGACAGTCCACCGCCATAACGCCCCACCGGCGTTCTCACTCCGTCACAGATAAATGCATCACGCATCAGGCTTCTCCCGTTACGCTGCCGCCAATGCGGTGTGATTTACCGCGAAACAGGGCCACAGCTTTTTGTTGTTGGTTAACAATTTCAATGTCATACACGCCGGTCAATTTGCCCTGATGCATCACTCGCGCGGTGGCGGTGAGTTTGTCTCCGGCAAAGCCCGGGCGCAGAAAGTCGATGTTGCAGCCCGATGCTACTGCCGCCAGCCCCTGGCTATTGCAGGCGTAGGCAAATGCGGTATCCGCCAGCGAAAAGAGCTGTCCGCCGTGGCAGGTTTGATGGCCGTTGAGCATGTTGGCGGTAACGGTCATGGTCAGCACCGCGAAACCTTCACCCATCTCGATAATGTCGATCCCCAGCGCCTGGGCGCAGGTGTCGCGTTCATACATCACGCGAGCGTTATGCCAGGCGTCGTTATGACTCATAGCTACTCTCCAGAAGCGCACGCTGGCGCAGCAGGGAACAGGGGCGATAGCGTTCTTCGCCGTAATGACGTTGCAGGTTTTCCAGCAGCGCCAGCACGCGCTGCCAGCCGAGCTGTTCGCCCCACTGGAGCGGACCGCGCGGATAATTCACGCCCAGGCGCATGGCGGTATTGATATCCTCTTCGCTGGCGACGCCTTTTTGCAGCGCGTCCAACGCTTCGTTGACCAGCATCGCCACGGTGCGCCACACCAGCAGCCCCGGATAATCGGCGACCAGCAGCACTTTTTTGCCCTGCTGCTGCAACCAGTGAATGGCTTTCTCTGTCGACTCCAGCCGGTTGCCCGGTGCGGCAGCTATCACCACCACCGCGCCTTCGCTGCGGTCCATCATCACCACCGGCTGGTGAGTGCGTGTGGCCGCGGCCTGAGCAGTTTCACCCGTAGTTTCTATCAGCAGCACCCCATCAAGAGTGACAACGTCACGTTCTTTTTGCACACTGGATGCCTGACGATGCGCAGGCACAGCCGGATAAAACGCAGGCTCGCTGGCCCCTTGCGGCCAGGGGTAAACGCCCTGCCCACTTTTTTTACCGTAGCGTCCCGCCAGCACCAGCTCCTGCTGCACCAGTGACGGCAGAAAACGGCGTTCCTGCCAGAAGGCGTTAAACACCGAACAGGTCACGGCGAAATTCACGTCCTGACCAATTAAATCTGTCAGCGCCAGCGGCCCCATCGGGAAACCGCCCGCTTCACGCAGCGCGGTATCAATCGCTTCCGGGGCGGCAACCTGCTCTTCCAGCGCGCGCCAGGCTTCGGCATAGAACGGACGCGCCACGCGGTTGACGATAAAGCCCGGCGTGGAGTGGCACTGCACCGGCTGTTTGCCCCAGGCCAGCACGCACTGGCTCAGTTGGGTAGCCACTTCAGTGGACGTCGCCACACCGCTCACCACCTCCACCAGTTTCATTACCGGCGCCGGGTTGAAGAAATGCAGCCCCGCCACGCGCTCCGGGTGCTTCACACCTGCCGCAATGGCGGTAATCGAAATGGATGAAGTGTTGCTTGTCAGCAACGTTTGCGGCGGGCAAATTTCACCCAGCTGCGAAAACAGCGCTTTTTTGACGTCGAGATTTTCAGCGGCCGCTTCAATCACTAAATCGGCAGCAGCGAGGGCGGCGAGGTCAGTCACCGGCACAATGCGCGCCAGACCACGCTCGCAGTCCTCAGCGCTGAGTTTTCCGCGCGCAACCCGGGATTCCAGACGCTGACGCAGCGCATCGATAGCGCGAGTCATGGCGTCGGCAGAGATGTCATACAACAGCACCTGCTGCCCGGCCATCGCCGCCACTTCCGCAATACCCGCGCCCATGGTGCCGCTGCCAATGACCGCCACGGTTCGAATCTGTTGGCTCATGGTCATTTCCCGCTGAACTGTGGTTGACGTTTGGCGAGGAAGGCGCTGACGCCTTCGCGGTAATCCGCGCTGCGCCCCGCCATGCGCTGGTAGTCACGCTCGAGGTCGAGCTGTGCGTCCAGGCCGTTGGTTTCCGCCGCGTTGATTGCCTGTTTGATAAGCCCGAGGCCATATGTCGGCTGCGTGGCAAAGTGGTGCGCCAGCTGATTGGCGGTGTCACTGAGCTGCGCGTCATCCACCACTTGCCAGATCATGCCCCACTGCTGAGCCTGTTCGGCGCTGAGTTTGTCTCCCAGCAGCGCCAGGCCCATGGCCCGTGCACGCCCCGCGACTCGCGGTAAAACCCAGGTGCCGCCACAGTCCGGAATCAGACCCAGCCTGCTGAACGCCATCACGAAATTCGCCGAACGCGCAGCAATCACAATGTCGCAGCCAAGCGCCAGCGTCGCACCCGCGCCTGCCGCCACGCCGTTTACCGCACAGATAACCGGTTTCGGCAGCGTTGCCAGACGGCGAACCAGCGGGTTCCAGAACGTTTCTACCGAGTAACCGAGATCCGGCGGCGGACCGCTCGGGTCAACGTTGCGGTCGTTCAGATCCTGTCCGGCGCAGAATCCGCGTCCGGCACCGGTGATGACCAGGCAGCGAATCGTTTCATCGCGTTCGGCCTGCTTCAGGCACTCGGCGAGCTGCCCGTGCATCACCTCGTTAAAGCTGTTCAGTCGATCCGGACGATTCAGCGTTAGCGTCATCACCCCATGCTCAACGTGACTGAGAATAAAAGCGTCCATCGTTAGCGTCCTTTGAATTCGGGTTGGCGTTTGGCAAGAAACGCAGCGATACCTTCGCGACGATCGTCGGTGGCGCTGAGCAGCGTAAACAGCTGGCGCTCCTGCGCGAGTCCGGCACCGAGCATCACTTCCTGCGACTGACGAAGCGCCTGCTTCGCAGCCTGCAACGCCAGCGGGGAGTGTTTCGCCATCACAGCCGCCAGGCTGATGGCATATTCCGTGGTCAGGCCAACGGGGTAAATCTCACTCACCAGCCCCGCCTGCTGCGCGCACTGAGCATCAATGCTACGTCCGGTAAGCACCATTTGTGTTGCCAGTGATTTGCCCACGCAGCGGATCAGACGCTGTGTGCCACCTGCCCCCGGCATCAGGCCAAGAGTGATTTCCGGCAGACCAAACGTGGCGTTGTCGCCCGCCACCACCACATCACACAGCAGCGCCAGTTCACAGCCTGCGCCCAGCGCGTAACCGTTCACGGCGGCAATCAGCGGTTTGCTGAAGGCATCGATGCGCGCCCAAATGCGTGGCCGAATATCGTTCAGGGTCGCGGCTAAATCCTTTTCCGCCATCTCCTGTAAATCAGCCCCGGCGGCAAACACGCGGTCGCTGCCGGTGATGATGACCGCGCCTACGCTGCTGTCCTGCTGAGCAGATTCCAGCGCGTCGGCAATTTGGGTCAATAACCCGTTGTTCAGGGCGTTGCGTGCCTGCGGACGGTTGAGCGTCAGCTGCAATACGCGGTCGTGGCGGCTAATCAGTAATTCGCTCATGCCATCCCCTTCGCATCAAAATCGACGATCACGTCGGCAGTGAGCGGCAGCGACTGGCAGCTCAGAACATATCCTGCCGCCAGTTCATCCGGCTCGAGGCTGTAGTTGGTTGCCATCGACACCTCGCCGCGCAGCACTTTGCATTTGCAGGTGGCACACACCCCGCCTTTGCAGGCGTAAGGTAAGTCCGCGCCCTGGCGCAGGGCGGCGTCGAGAATGCTTTCGTCATCAGCGGAAAGGACTATCGCGCGGTCACGACCATCCTGACGCAGTGTGACTGTCTGACCGTCGGCCTGCACGCTTGATGCGTGGCGCACGGTGCTGCCCGGCGTATTGAAGCGCTCAAGATGAATCGCATGTTGCGGCATCCCAAGCGCTACAAGCGCAGTTTCAGCGTCGTCCATCATCGCCGCCGGGCCGCAGATGAAGGCCTCATCAAACTGGCTGAAATTGAGCAGCGAGCGGGAAAGCGCATGCAATTTTTCACCGTCGATACGGCCATGCAGCAACGCACTGTCGAGCGTTTCCTGACTGAAAATACTCAGCAATTGCAGGCGCGTCGGGTACGTGTCTTTCAGGTCGGCCAGCTGCTGGCGGAACATCATGCTCTGGCTGCTGCGGTTGCCATAAATTACGGTGAACGCGCTGTCCGGCTCGGCCTGTAATGTGGTTTCCACAATCGCCAGCATCGGGGTTATCCCGGAGCCTGCGGCGATCGCCAGATAGTGTCCGCTGCGCTCAGGCTGCGGCTGATAGCCGAAATTACCCTGGGGGATCATCACCTCGAGGGTCATTCCGGCTTTGATTTCATCCCTGGCATAGCGTGAGAAGCGCCCGCCTTCGATGGCCTTCACCGCCACGCTGATTTCGCCCGGCACGGCACGGCGACAAATCGAATAACAGCGACGGAGTTCTTCGCCTGCCAGTTTTGCCTTCAGGGTCAGATGCTGACCAGGGCGAAACGCGTAGGCGGTTTGCAGCGTTTGCGGTACGGCGAACGTAATGGTCACCGCCTCGCGGGTTTCCGGCTCGACCTTTGCCACCGTAAGCGAATGAAACGTCGTCATGGCAACCTCAAATACATTTAAAGTAATCAAAGGGTTCCCGGCAGCTGTCACAGCGGTATAACGCTTTGCAGGCCGTGGAACCGAATTCACTGATCATCGACGTGTGGGTGCTGCCGCAGCGCGGACAGGCCACATCCGTCGGCATTCCTGCGTGGCAGGCATGGGCCTGTGGCGGGCTGATGCCGTACTGACGCAGGCGCTCACGGGCATCCGGCGTCATCCAGTCCGTGGTCCACGGCGGGTCAAGCTGCAGGACGATATGCACCGGCGTGTAGCCATGCGCGCTCATCGCGGTGCGGATCTCACCGAGCAGATGCTCCGTTGCCGGGCAGCCAGAATAGGTTGGCGTAAAGCCCACCACCCAGCCGTCGCCCTGCGCCGTCACGCTGCGCACCATCCCGAGATCGGTGATAGTCAGCACCGGCACTTCCGGGTCTGAAATCTGACTTAACAGCGTCCAAATTTCGTGGACTTCAGCGGGAGCAATACTGGCGAGACGTTGCATAGCGACCTCCGTTACCACTGCTGACCGGGATACGAACGCTGCAGATACTGCATTTCTGCCAGCATCGGCCCCAGATGTTCGGTGTGCAGCCCCTGTTTGCCGCCGGTGCGGTACGGCGGCTCTGGTGGCACCTTGAGTTCTGCGGCGGCCAGTACGCTGGAAATTTCCGCCAGCCAGCCGGCTTTCAGCTCACGTGGATCGACGGCGACTCCTTCGGCAATCAGCGCTTCTTCCAGTGCATCGACCTGGAAAAGTTCTGCGGTAAAGCGCCACAGATTGTCGATAGCGGCCTGCATCCGTGCGCTCGAAAGCTCGGTCCCGCCGCCCAGACGTTCAACCCAACCACGGCTGAAGCGCAGGTGATAACGCGCTTCTTTGATGGCTTTGGCGGCAATGGCGGCAATCTGAGCGTCTTTGCTGCTCGTAAGACGACTGAACAACGCCACGTGCCAGGCATCAATAAACAGCTGGCGCGCCAGGGTGTCAGCAAAATTACCGTTCGGCTGTTCCACCAGCAGAATGTTGCAGAACTGGCGTTCGTCGCGGCCAAACGCCAGCGTGTCTTCATCGCCTGCGCCCTGACGTTCAGCAGCGTAGGTCAGGAAATTGCGCGCCTGCCCCATAAGGTCGAGGCCGATATTGGCCAGCGCCAGATCGATTTCCAGCTCCGGGGCGTGACCGCACCAGGCCGAAAGGCGCTGAGAAAGCACCAGACAGTTGTCGCCGAGACGCAATGCGTAAGTCGCGATAGGATCGTGATTCTTCATGACTGCCTCACATGTGCTCGATGCCGTCAGGCAGGGTGTAGAACGTCGGGTGGCGATAGATTTTGCTCTCCGCCGGGTCGAAAAATTCGCCGCGTTCTTCCGGCTGTGAGGCCACGATTTCGCTCGCTTTTACCACCCAGATTGAACAACCTTCGCTGCGGCGGGTGTAGGCGTCACGGGCATTTTCCAGCGCCATGCGATCGTCGGCGGCGTGCAGACTGCCCACGTGACGGTGCGATAAACCCTGTTTGCTGCGAACGAACACTTCATATAACGGCCAGTAGACATTGCTCATTATTGTTCTCCTTACGCCACGTTGCGGGCCTGCTGTTTTTCGGCATGCGCCAGCGCGGCTTCCCGCACCCAGGCGCCCTCTTCCCAGGCTTTACGCTTGGCGGCCAGACGTTCGTGGTTGCAAATACCACGCCCGTTAATCACGTCATTAAATTCATTCCAGTCGATAGCGCCGAAGCGGTACTCACCGGTGGTTTCGTCGAGCTTTAGGTCCGGGTCCGGTACGGTCATGCCCAACATTTCCACCTGCGGAACGGTGTTGTCGACAAAGCGCTGACGCAGTTCATCATTACCGAAGCGTTTGATTTTCCACGCGAGGCTCTGGGCGCTGTTCGGCGAGCTGTCATCGTTCGGTCCGAACATCATCAGCGCAGGCCACCAGAAGCGGTTGATTGCGTCCTGCAACATCGCGCGCTGCTCTTCGCTGCCGTTCGCCAGCGCCATGCAGGCTTCGAATCCTTGACGCTGATGAAAACTCTCTTCCTTACAGATTTTCACCATTGCACGGGCATAGGGTCCGTAAGATGTGCGACACAGCGCCACCTGATTGACGATCGCGGCCCCGTCGACCAGCCAGCCAATCACGCCGATATCGGCCCAGTTCAGCGTCGGGTAATTAAAGATGGAGGAATACTTCATTCGTCCGTCGAGCATCTTCTGATAGATGTCTTCGCGGGCGCAGCCGAGGGTTTCCGCCGCGCTGTAGAGATAAAGGCCGTGCCCGGCTTCGTCCTGCACTTTCGCCAGCAGAATGGCTTTGCGGCGCAGCGTCGGCGCGCGGGTTATCCAGTTACTTTCCGGCAGCATGCCAACAATCTCAGAGTGCGCGTGTTGCCCAATCTGGCGGATCAGGGTTTTGCGGTACGCCTCGGGCATCCAGTCCTGCGGCTCAATGGCCGTCTCTTCGGCGATGCGCGCTTCAAAGCGTTGTTCTTCAGTCACATTGTCACCTTTATGATTCCAGTTTGATTCACGACAAGCCATCTTGTGAATCATATTGTCTATGTGAAGTTACATAAAGGTTAACTAAAACCCCAAGAATGGTTTGTGTATTCTGTGATGCCCATCGCAGAGTAAATAAACATATCGTTAAATAACAAATGAATAACAAACACCACAATGAAGACAAAGATCGCATTGTTAATAAATTATTAAAATCAGCATTGATTTTTATGATTCATAATCAAACTATGTATGGCGAAACGACGTAACATTTACGGAGAAACACAATGCAGCAGTTAACCAGTTTCTTATCCGGCAGCTGGCAGTCAGGCCGGGGCCGGGCGCGGACAATCCATCATGCGATTACCGGCGAACCACTTTGGGAAGTGACCAGCGAAGGGCTGGATCTGGCGCAGGCGCGCCGTTACGCCATTGAGAATGGTGGTGAAGCGCTCAGTAAAATGACGTTTGTTGAACGTGCCGCCATGCTGAAAGCGGTGGCAAAACATTTGCTGGAGCAAAAAGAGGTGTTCTATGCCCTTTCCGCACAAACCGGAGCAACCCGGGCTGATAGCTGGGTGGATATCGAAGGCGGAATTGGCACGCTGTTTACCTACGCGGGACTCGGCGCACGCGAACTGCCTGATGACGTGTTATGGCCGGAAGATGAACTGATTCCGCTGTCGAAAAATGGCGGTTTCGCCGCTCGCCATGTGCTGACGGCAAAATCAGGCGTTGCGGTGCACATTAACGCGTTCAACTTCCCGTGTTGGGGAATGCTGGAAAAACTGGCCCCAACGTGGCTCGCCGGGATGCCCGCCATCATCAAACCCGCCACCGCCAGCGCGCAGGTGACGCAGGCGATGGTCAAATCCATTGTCGATAGCGGTTTAGTACCGGACGGCGCGATCGGCCTGATTTGTGGCGGCGCGGGCGACCTGCTCGACCACCTCGATTTCCAGGACGTGGTGACCTTCACCGGCTCGGCACAAACCGGGCAGTCGCTGCGTATTCATCCGAACATCGTTAAAAACTCAATTCCGTTCACCATGGAAGCCGACTCGCTGAACTGCTGCGTGCTGGGTGAAGACGTCACGCCAGAGCAGCCGGAATTCGCGCTATTCATTCGCGAAGTGGTGCGTGAGATGACCGCCAAAGCGGGACAAAAATGTACCGCAATTCGCCGCATTATCGTGCCACAGGCGCAGATTCAGGCGGTGAGTGACGCGCTGGTAGCCCGTTTGCAGGGCGTTAAAATGGGCGACCCGGCCGTAGAAGGTGTGAAAATGGGATCGCTGGTCAATGCCGATCAGCGCACCGACGTGCAGGAAAAAGTCGATGCGCTGGTAGCCGCTGGCTGTGAAGTGCGTCTGGGCGGCAAAGCGGATATGCAGGCGGCAGGCGCGTTCTTCCCGCCGACACTGTTGTTCTGTCCGCATCCGGACGAAAGCCCGGCGGTTCACGCCATTGAAGCCTTTGGCCCAGTCGCCACGCTGATGCCGTATCAGACCCGCGCCCAAAGTCTGGCGCTGGCCCGCGCCGGTCAAGGCAGTCTGGCAGGCACGCTGGTCACGGCGGATCCGGCGATTGCCCGCGAGTTTATTCTCGGTGCCGCCCGCGCCCACGGACGTATTCAAATTCTCAACGAAGAGTCGTCGAAAGAATCTACCGGGCACGGTTCCCCACTGCCGCAGCTGCTGCACGGCGGCCCAGGCCGCGCGGGCGGTGGCGAAGAGCTGGGCGGTCTGCGCGCCGTGAAGCACTATCTGCAACGCACCGCCGTTCAGGGCAGCCCGACGATGCTGGCGAGCGTCAGCCAGCAATGGGTTCGCGGCGCGCAGGTGCAGGAAGACCGCGTTCATCCGTTCCGTAAATATTTTGAAGAATTGCAGCCTGGCGACAGCCTGTTGACCCCGCGCCGTACCCTGACCGAAACGGATATCGTCAATTTTGCCTGCCTGAGCGGCGATCATTTCTACGCGCATATGGACAAAATCGGCGCCGCAGAATCCATGTTTGGCGAACGCGTGGTGCACGGTTATTTCGTCATTTCTGCTGCCGCAGGTCTGTTTGTCGATGCGGGCGTCGGCCCGGTTATCGCCAACTACGGCATGGAAAACCTGCGCTTTATCGAACCGGTGAAACCGGGCGATACCCTCCAGGTGCGCTTAACCGTGAAGCGTAAAACCGTTAAGCGCCAGAAAACGGCAGACGATAAACCAACCGGCGTGGTGGAATGGGCGGTGGACGTGTTTAACCAGCATCAGCAGCCGGTTGCGCTCTATTCGATCCTGACGCTGGTGGCTCGTCAGCAAGGCGATTTCTAACCTTTCTGTTGCCCGGTGGCGCGTCGCTCACCGGGCAACAGTTCAATTCCCTAATCTGGCAAATCTGACAAAACACCTGGCAGGTGCAGGCAAACATCGTGCGTCTGCTCGCTGTTAGGGTGAGCGTGTCGTGACTCTAAGAACATAACTATACGAGGTTAACAATGGGAAGCTTTTCTCCTTTTTCCGCCCGTAAAACGGCATTGGCCCTTGCGGTCGCCCTGATGTGCAGTTGGCAAGCCCCTGTTTTCGCACACGGTGGCGAAGCCCATATGGTTCCGATGGACAAGACGCTACAGGATTTCGGCGCCGACGTGCAGTGGGATGATTACGCCCAGATGTTCACCATTGCCAAAGACGGCGCATTTGTGAAGGTGAAACCGGGTGCAAAAACCGCCATCGTCAACGGCAAAACCCTGGCGCTGCAGGTGCCGGTGGTGATGAAAGATAACAAAGCCTGGATTTCGGATACCTTTATCAACGACGTGTTCCAGTCCGGTCTGGATCAAACTTTCCAGGTCGAGAAGCGCCCACACCCGCTGAATGCACTGACCGCCAACGAAATCAAAGAAGCGGTTGAGATTGTCAAAGCCTCACCGGATTTCAAACCGAATACGCGCTTTACGCAGATTGCCCTCGCTGAGCCGGAAAAAGCGAAAGTCTGGAATTTCGTCATGAGCGGCACCGCAGTCGATGAAGATCGTCTGGCGAACGTGACGATGCTCGACGGCAAACACGTGATTGAAAGCCAGGTCGATTTAAAGAATAAAAAAGTGCTGCACTGGGCGCCAATCAAGGATGCGCACGGTATGGTACTGCTGGACGATTTCTCCTCCGTGCAGAACATTATCAACGCCAGCAAAGAATTTGCTGACGTGCTGAAAAAACACGGCATTACTGACCCGACCAAAGTTATCACCACCCCACTGACTGTCGGCTATTTTGACGGCAAAGACGGCCTGAAGCAGGAAGATCGTCTGCTAAAAGTGGTGAGTTATCTGGACGTCGGCGACGGCAACTACTGGGCGCACCCGATTGAAAACCTGGTGGCGGTTGTCGACCTTGAGCAGAAGAAAATCATTAAGATTGAAGAAGGCCCGGTTATTCCTGTGCCGATGGCGCCGCGTCCGTATGACGGTCGTGACCGTGTGGCGAAAGAGATGAAACCGCTGGATATCATCGAGCCGGAAGGCAAAAACTACACCATCACCGGCGATATGGTTCACTGGCAGAACTGGGATTTCCACCTGCGTCTGGATTCTCGCGTAGGGCCGATTCTGTCGACCGTGACCTATAACGACAACGGCACGAAACGCAAAATCATGTACGAAGGCTCGCTCGGCGGGATGATCGTCCCTTACGGCGATCCGGACGTGGGCTGGTACTTTAAAGCGTATCTGGACTCCGGAGATTACGGCATGGGTACTCTGACCTCGCCTATCGCCCGCGGTAAAGATGCACCGTCGAACGCCGTGCTGCTGGATGAAACCATCGCCGATTATACCGGTGCACCAATGAACATTCCGCACGCGATCGCCGTCTTCGAACGCTACGCCGGGCCGGAATATAAGCATCAGGAAATGGGTCAGCCGAACGTCAGCACCGAACGCCGTGAGCTGGTTATCCGCTGGATAAGCACGGTCGGCAACTACGACTACATCTTTGACTGGGTGTTCCACGAAAACGGCACTATTGGCATTGATGCCGGTGCGACGGGCATCGAAGCGGTGAAAGGCGTGCAGTCCAAAACCATGCACGACGCGACTGCCAAAGCTGACACCAAATACGGCACGCTTATCGACCACAATATCGTCGGCACCACTCACCAGCATATTTATAACTTCCGTCTCGACCTGGATGTGGATGGCGAAAACAACCGCCTGGTGGCGATGGACCCGGATGTGAAGCCAAACACCGCCGGTGGCCCGCGGACCAGTACTATGCAGATTGACCAGCATACGATCGACACCGAGCAAGAGGCTGCACAGAAATTTGATCCGGGCACCATTCGCTTGTTGAGCAACACCAGCAAAGAGAACCGTATGGGCAATCCGGTTTCGTACCAGATAATCCCGTACGCCGGTGGCACTCATCCGGTGGCGACCGGGGCGAAATTCGCACCTGACGAGTGGATTTATCACCGCCTGAGCTTTATGGATAAACAGCTGTGGGTGACCCGCTACAAGCCTGATGAACGTTATCCGGAAGGCAAATATCCTAACCGCTCCACCCATGACACCGGTCTTGGTCAGTACACCAAAGACAATGAATCGGTGGATAACCAGGATGACGTGGTGTGGATTACGACTGGCACCACGCACGTGGCCCGCGCCGAAGAGTGGCCGATTATGCCAACCGAATGGGTTCACGCGCTGCTGAAACCGTGGAACTTCTTCAATGAAACGCCGACGCTTGGCGAACAGAAGAAGTAAATAAGAGGGGGCTTCGGCCCCTTTATGGGATATTGCTGAAAATGGCAAGTCTGCCCTGTTTCATGAAGAATAGATTAATCAGCGGATTGCCTATAATATCTCCACCGCATTATCTTCCCCCGTGGTCCCTGTGTCGGGTGAAAACGATCCGGCCACCGTTTGCCAGCACATGGAGCGGATCAACGGCATTTATGGCCTGAACCTTATCTCACACACCCTGCCTGCGCTTGCCGGAACGCTGCAAACGCGCTCCCGGGAATACCACTCCTGGGCCGCAGACGTGCCCGCCCTTGCAGGGTTGTTAAACTATCGTGTGAGTCCGTTGCCGCGTTACAGCTTTTCGAATTATACCGGCTACACCTTTGATAATATGCGTTACTACATCGATCTTGATAAGCATTATATTTACATCAACCGTCTGATCGATTCGCGAAAATACGTTTTCCAGAACTGGTTGATGTCTGACGGGAAAAATATCAGCATCGATACCGATGCTATTTCACTCGACATCGGTAAAAAAGCGCTCGCGTATTTACAACTCGGGAACAATATTGTTTCACATATTTATAAAGACAGCATTACTGGTAAAAACATTATCAGCACCCTGAACCCGGTGTTTGTATCCGGCAGAGTTGAAGGCGTACTGGTAACCGATTTTACTATTTCCGACCTGGCCACCTCATTTTATACCGCTGAACGTCCGGTTTTATGGTCCTTTTTGACGATCTACGTTGCGGATAATCGCAGCGGAAAAATCATTCAGTTCCATCAGCCGTCATGGACATCGTTCCCGATTATCAATTATCAGGCCCCCATCACACGTTACTACACGCTACATATTTGCCTTGATCTTCAGTTCTTCATTCTGAGCCAACTGTGGATGATTGTTATGTATATTCTGACCACGCTGCTGCTCTGCCAGTCCGCGCGCTATCACCTTGATCGTAACGCCTCGCTGGCCCGTGATAATGTGACAGACCCGCTGACTGGCCTGTTTAATCGCAAAATTATCAATGCACAACTGGACGAGAAAATACGTAATTTGCTGAACCGACAAATAGCCGTGACGGTTATTGCCATCGACTGCGATGGACTCAAACGTATTAACGATACGATGGGGCATCATACGGGCGATGAGGCCATTAAACTGCTCGGCAGCGCCATTGCCACTTCCCTGCGTAAAAGCGACTACGGTATTCGCCCTGGCGGTGACGAGTTCAACATTATTTTGCTGGATGCCGGGCTGGACAAAGCGCGTGAAGTTATTCAGCGTATTACCGATAAACTACAGCAAACCGATGACCGCCGGCTGGTGGAATTTTCGTGGGGTAGTTATCAGATGTTGAAACAGGACACGCTGGAAACCGCGTTTATTAAAGCAGATGAATTACTGTATGAGCATAAAGAGCAGAAATACTCGCCGCGCCGCCGCAACGTCGATTAATAGAAACGTAGACTTTTAATTTTCAATATTGGCATGCCCTCCGAATCTTTCCGAGCACGTACGCACATTTCACTCTCCATCCAGCGAAACGCCTGGCGCGGGAATAGTATGCACAGCAACTACCCGTCGACATCGTAATTAATGGTGTACATAGTACCCAATACAGGTGTACATTGTACCCGCACAAGGAGAGTGTGCTCGTGACCCATGCCATTGAGTTTATCGAAACGCCTCAGTTCACCTGGCAGATTAAAACGATCGCCACGGATGATGAGCTGAAAGAACTGCAAAGGGAACTTATCCCGTTCCCCGCCCGGGGCGATGTCATACAGCAAACCGGGGGTTTGCGAAAAATCAGCCCTCAAGAAACTGACTAAATTATTGAAAGACGAGGTGTGATATGACTTTTTTTAACGAGTTGAAAGCGTCCCTGGAAGAAGCGGTCGACATCAAAAATGGCGACAAAGCCCCCGGCCGTGTTACCTGCTATGAAATTGCCGACGTGAAAGCCATCAGAGAGCAGCTCAACGTTTCTCAAAGCGAAATGGCGAAAGCACTGGGCACCAGCCTCGATACCATTAAAAGCTGGGAAGCGAAAAGACGTAACCCGACAGGACTGGCAGCCAAAGTTCTGGCCGTGATTCAGACGGACCCTGCTTTCTTTCACGTGCTGGCGGCCCATTGATGCAAAGCCCTCCCGATTGAGAGGGCTGTGGTTTCTTTAATACCGCACGCACACTGATTTGGTTTCACACCAGCCGTCGAGCCAGTCCGGACCGAAATCACGTCCGGTACCGGACTGCTTCATCCCCCCAAACGGCAGATTCGGGTCAATCAGCGTATGACTATTGACCCACACCGTACCCGCCTGTAAGCGATCGCTGTAGCTCATGGCCTGAGAGAGATTTTGCGTCCAGACGCTTGCGGTCAGGCCGTATTCACTTTCATTTGCCAGACGCAGCGCGTCCTCGCCGTCCGCGACGCGCACCAGGTTCACCACCGGGCCAAAGACTTCTTCGCGCGTTAAACGCAGACGCGCGTCCGGGTTGACCACCAGCGTCGGTCGAACGTAATACCCGTGGCCTTCCGGTCCGGCATTACCGCTGATCAACTCAGCTCTGTTTTGCTCGGCCTCATGCAGGAACGCCGCAACTTTATCGCAGTGCGCGCGTGAGGCCAGCGGGTTAATCTGCGCGCTTTCGGACATACCCGGCCCGACGCTCAGGGATTTCACCGCTTGCTCAAAACCGGTGACAAGGGTGTCAAACAGCGGCGCTTCAATGTAAATGCGCGAGCTGGCTGCACACACCTGGCCCTGATTAAGGAAGCTGCCCATCATCAGGCCTTCAATCACCCACTGCGGATCGGCGTCTTTCAGCACAATCGCCGGGTTTTTTCCGCCCAGTTCCAGCGTGACGCGCGTCAGGCGGTCTGCCGCCGTACGGGCAATCTGTTTGCCCGTCGCTGTTGAGCCGGTAAAGCTCACTTTGGCGACATGCGGATGCGATGTCAGCGCTGAGCCACATTCGGCACCGCTGCCGGTTACCACATTAAATACGCCTTCTGGCACACCCGCTTCAGTCGCCAGCTCCGCCACGCGCAGCAGCGTCAACGGTGTGGTTTCGGACGGTTTGATAACGATAGAACAGCCTGCCGCCAGCGCGGGCATCACTTTCCACATGCCAATCATCAGCGGGAAGTTCCATGGCACAATCCCGGCCACCACGCCCACCGGCTCTTTACGCGTCCATGCCTGATAGCGCGCGCCCGCAGGCAGCGGAATAGAAACGTCCAGCGTTTGCCCGGTAATTTTGGTCGCCAGCCCGGCGGTGTAACGCATCCAGTTCAGCGTGCAGGCCACCTCAAACATACGGGAAATGTTGATCGACTTACCCTGCTCCAGCGTTTCCAGCTGCGCCAGTTCTTCCGAATGTTTTTCCACTAAATCAGCAAAACGTAGCAGGATACGTTCGCGCTCCGCGGGCATGCGCCCGGCCCAACGGCGGTCAACGAACGCACGCCAGGCGGACATTACTGCGGCATCAACATCCGCGCTGTCCGCATCTGCGGTGGTGGCGATGGCGTTGCCCGTCGCCGGGTCCCAGACGGTCAGGCGCTTGTCACTACGCGAGGCCTGTTGCTTTCCGTCAATATAGAGCCCGTGCTGGCGCGCCAGAAATTGTTGTACGCTCTCAAGCAGCGCGACCTGTGAATCAGACATATCAGCTCCTTATTACCCTTCACGGTTTTAACCAGTGTAGAAGCCGCGCGCCTTTTCCGTTTTTGTCTCTGTGTCATTCGCTTTGTCGCCTGTGACAGCCCTCGCAAACAGTGACAATAGTCATGCTGCATCCTGTCGCCAGTGATAGTTCTTTCGTATAGTCACCAGGATAAGCTTGTTTACGCAACATAAATGCAACAATGTGTTGGCACTTCAATGACCGAGGCAGGAAATGGCGCAGATGACCGGCAATGAACAGTTCCAGCAGTGGCTGGCCCAGATAAACCAGGAGTGTGGTAACTTTGCCGCTCGCCCGCTGGAAGGCGAGTTTTCGGGGCATCTGGAAACCGGCTATGCGCAAGGGCTAAAACTCAGCACCGTCACTACCGCCAACGTTAATCTCTACCGCACAAAAAATGAGATCAGTAAACAAAACGACAGCTGGTTCTACACGGTTTTTCAGCTGGAAGGCCAGGCAATCATTGAACAAAATGAACGTCAGACGGTTATCCAGCCCGGCGACATTACGCTGGTTGATGCCTCCCGCCCGTGCTCTATCATCTGGCAGCAACGCTCCCGCCAGACTTCGCTGTTGTTGCCAAGAAGCTTGCTGGAACAGCAACTGCGCGTGGGCGAAAGCCATTGCGTTCAACGTTTAGGGAAAAACTTGCCGATGGTGCAAATGAGCCATCGCCTGTTGCAGGAAAGTATGAATAACCGCGAGTTGTCCGGCAAAGAGAGCGAGGCCGCGCTGGAGGCGATTGTGTGCCTGCTACGCCCCGTGTTGCAGCAGCAAGAGGTGACACCGTCACGCCGCGACAAGCAGTTCGATAAGGTTGTGCAACTGATAGACAGCCATTTGCAGTCAGAAATGCTGCGCCCGGAATGGCTGGCCAATGAAACGGGGATGTCGGTGAGAAGTCTGTACCGGATGTTCGCCAATAAAGGCCTGGTCGTCGCGCAATACATTAAAAACCGGCGGCTGGATCTTTGCGCCAAAGCGATACGCAGCGCCGCCGATGACGAAAAGCTGGCGGGAATCGGGTTCAGCTGGGGCTTTACCGATCACAGCCATTTTTCTACCGCCTTTCGCCAGCGCTTCGGTATGTCGCCTGGCGAGTACCGTAAACGCAATCGCTGATCACTTCTTCAGCCATTTTCCGTTCAGGCCCTTCACGTATTCTCCCGGCTGCGCTCGCGCAACCAGCTTTTTCCCGGCCATCTTCGCAACTTCATCCACCGGCAAATTGTTGCTGTCTGCCAGCTGCTGATAGCTTTCGCCGCGCGCATCGTTGATTTGCTTCACCAGCGCCACCGTTTCTTTATCCTGTGCCACCGGCGCCAGATAGCCGGTCAGGGTTTCCCCGACGCGCCCCTGGGCACGAGCCTGGTCAAGCGTCAGCGCCAAAACGCTCTGGCTGATGATCCCGAGGCTCAGAACCGCCATTAACAGTAATTTTCTCATCGCTGCGGCCTCAGAATAAATCGCTGCGTGATTTCAGCAGGTTTTCGACGTCTTTATCGACCTTGATGTGGATCTCATGTTCGATTTTGACATTCATATTGATGGTTATCGGCTCCTTGGGGGCCGCAACCTCAATGCGCGGCGTACAGCCGCTGAGGCTTAACGCGGCCAGCCCGCTCAGCATGGCGATTTTCACTTTCATTATTGCTCCTTACAGTCCTTGCCTGCCCGGCAGCGTGGGTCGGGAAGGACCGCGTTTTGCTCAAGCCATGCCTGAAGATTGTCGCCAAAGCGCAAACTGCGCCAAAGATCGAACACGTTCTCTTCATGGGTATAGTTTAAATTCACGGTGCTGCTTTTGCCGTCCACCCGGCTGATGCCGGTCACAGTAGATTTCAGCGTCAGCAGGCCGAGATTATCGAGATTGATTTTGGTCCACGAACGGGAGATTTCCATATAGCGCAGCCAGTTAATGGCCACACCCGCGACCATATTATCTTCCACCACCGCATCGGCTGTGTCTTTATCAATACGCAGCGTCATCGGGCCGGGGTTGGTCAGCCAGCCGTCTTTGATTATCCATTTTTCATTGTCGAGCCACAGCGGTAGCGCCCCGCTCACCGGGCCGGACATCGTAAACTGCTTTGGATTTACCGCACTGATAAGCTCGCTGGAGGAGATATTCTGCACTCGCAGCAGCGCCGGGTCGTGCTGCGGCATCCGCAGTTGTAGCATCGAAAGCTTGCCGCCAAGAACATCGACGTTCACATCGCTGAGCATCAACGGGTTGCGTTCATCCCACGGATAACTGCCCTGCAAATCAGCCGTAAAATTGCTGGCCGTCACCTGGTTGACGATTTCACCAATGCGCAGTGACACCGGGCCGCGCGTGCCCAACTCCCAGGCACCTTCGCTGAAGCGGAACGGCAAGACAAAGTCGACACCGTTGAATTGGTTATCCGGCATCCAGGCGCTTCCGCCTTTCAGAACCCCGTGCCCACCGGCTTCAAAACCCTGTCCGGCAGCAGCGGAAAACGCCACCTGAGCGTACAGCGTGCCGTCGCGCAGATTCATTTTCCAGTCTGGGGGAACCAGCGGCTGGAATACCGTCAGCGACTGTTTCGGCCACCAGGCCTCGCCGCGCAGGCGTTCACCGTCCCAGCGTCCGTTAAGGCGGATCGGGCCAATGTCCTCCGCGTGGAGAGCGCCCTTGAACTGGAACCAGGTCGGGTCGCGCCCATCAATGCTGAATTTGAGCATCGACGGCGGTAACACGCTGCCGCCGCTGAACTGCGTTTCGCCCGCATCGAGGGAAAGTGCCCCGGTCAGCGACGGGTGCTGCTCGTTGCGGATCCAGTGAATCGGCTTATCGAGCACCAGCCGCGGCTGGCTGACATTCATGGTGCCGTACTGCAGTTTGTCGAAGCCCGTCGACAGGCTGTTAAGCACGATAGAACTGTCGCGCCATTCCCCGTCGCCTTTCATATCCCAGCGCGCCTGCATCGGCGTGAAATGTCCGTCGCCCCAGTAATGCCAGCGCCAGCTACCTTTATCGGGCAAGAAATTAGTCGCCTGGCCGTCGAGGTGCAGGACAAAATCACCCATTTCCTGCTCGTGAGCGCGCAGGATCGCCTGTAGACGCCCATCAACGCCCTGACTGCTGATATGCACGCCCGCCAACGGCCAGCGGATTTCATCAATATTCAGGGAATCTATAATACGACCACGAGAGCGCAGCAGTGAGCCAGGCGCAAAGCTGAGTTTTGGGTCGGTTAACGGGCCGCTGAGCTGGGCCGGAAGAATCGCGTACAACACCAGATCGTCGTATTTCGCTTCGCCGGTCAGCTGCAACGGCATGGCGCTGTGGTCCATACTCAACATGCCCGGCCCGATGGTCAGCACGACGTTACCCTTCCCGGCGTCCCCTTGAGTCAGCACGTTGAGCCGCCCTGAAATCTGCATCTTATCGATGCCCTGCTGCCAGTTATCAATTTTTAAGACGACGCGTCCGCTCAGTGGAACGCCATCCTGCCACGGCCAGTTCCAGCGGCCGTCGCTGATCGTCAGCCGTTCACGGGTCAGCTCCCACGGCAAATCAAGCAGTGGCTCTGTATTACCGCGCTCCATCATGACCAACTGGCCCTGATTTTCACGCCACTCAAGTTCGGCGTCTACCAGCGCGGAGGGATTTGGCACCTGGAAGGTGGTGACCGCATGGCCGCTAACGGGCAAACCGTCCGGCACCAGCGGCATGGCGAATTCGCCTACCAGTTTAATCGGGGGTTCGTCGGCCTGAATTTTTGCTTCAAAGCGGTTGACGGTCAGCTGCTGCCCTTTCAAATTGGCCTGTAAATGCACCGCATCGCCGTCGTAGGTCAGCGTTTGCATTGATGGAGTCAATGATATCGCCAGTGTTCCCTGCCATTTTTCCCAGGGCGACAGGCGTAACTGATCGATAGTCAGCCAACTGTTCGGCAGCATAGATTGCCATTCGGCAAGACTGCGCGGCGCACCAGGCGTCGGCGTGCTTTCGGGAAGCTTACTCAGGCAGGTGGAATTCATGTCGAGTTGACCCACGTGCAGCCGCCAGCGACTGGGGTGTGACAGCGTGAGATCGTGAACCTCTGCAAGTTGGCAGTTCCCCACCAGATAACGCAACTCAGGTACAAGTACCGAATTGTGGGTTAATCGGGGGCTTTTCTCTATGGCGATTCGCGTGCCGGCCGGAAGCCAGATACCGGCAAGCGTCGGCACCCAGTGCGTCAACGTCAGCAGAAGCGTCAGCGGCAGGAGGATCAGTAACAGCAGTAGCGCAATCGTGGCTTTCCAGGTACCCTTCATGGGCGGTTAACATCCTGATTCTGTGTGATTAAAAGCCGAAGTGGCGCATATTGTGGCATGTTTAGCCCACCTGTTAAAGTCACCGTCAGGTTTAAGCATAGATGGTGCATTTGCGGCCTTCCTGAAAATCCATCAAACCTCGGCCCGATATGCTCTACACTCTTTGTTATAACCTGATGATTAAACTAAATTTTAAAATTTGTATGATTATTTTAAATATGCTACCGTGACGTTAATATCACTGGAGAAAAGTCTTATGAAAATCGCAGTTTACAGCACAAAGCAGTACGATAAAAAGTACATGCTAGATGTTAATGATGCATTTGGCTTTGAACTTGAATTTTTCGACTTCCTTTTAAACGAAAAGACCGCCAAAACTGCGCACGGTTGTGAAGCCGTGTGCATTTTCGTCAATGACGACGGCAGCCGCCCGGTTCTGGAAGAGCTGAAAAAACAAGGCGTGAAGTATATCGCCCTGCGCTGTGCGGGCTTTAATAACGTCGATCTCGATGCGGCTAAAGAGCTGGGTCTGCATGTAGTTCGCGTGCCAGCCTATTCACCGGAAGCGGTCGCGGAACATGCTATCGGGCTGATGATGTCGCTGAACCGTCGTATTCACCGCGCTTATCAACGCACCCGTGATGCCAACTTCTCACTGGAAGGGCTGTGCGGTTTCACCATGCACGGTAAAACGGCGGGCGTGGTCGGTACCGGTAAAATCGGCGTCGCAACGCTGCGCATTCTGAAAGGCTTCGGCATGAAACTGCTGGCGTTCGACCCGTATCCAAGTGACGCAGCGCTGGAACTCGGTGTGGAATATGTCGACCTGCCGACACTGTTTTCACAGTCGGACGTCATTTCCCTGCACTGTCCGCTGACCCCAGAAAACTACCACCTGCTGAACCACAGCGCGTTCGAGCAGATGAAAGACGGCGTGATGGTTATCAATACCAGCCGCGGCGGGCTTATTGATTCCCAGGCCGCCATCGAAGCGTTGAAAAACCAGAAAATCGGCGCGCTGGGAATGGACGTGTATGAGAATGAACGCGATCTGTTCTTTGAAGATAAATCTAACGATGTCATTCAGGATGACGTGTTCCGCCGTCTGTCGGCCTGTCACAACGTGCTGTTCACCGGCCACCAGGCATTCCTGACCGCCGATGCGCTCACCAGCATTTCGCAGACCACGCTGGAAAACCTGCGTCAAATCGATAATGGCGAAACCACACCGAACGCGCTGGTTTAACCATTCTTGCTCCCCGGCCACGGGGAGCACTTTCAGACAATCTCCACTCCCCCCTCCGCACTAAAGTGTCATTCTGATTTTGTATTATTTATTTGGTGAATATTTAATGATCACGATTAAAATGACCGTCGCGCTGTTGGCGGCCGGAATGATGTTGGCAGGCTGTGTATCGACCAGCGATGTGACCACTCAACCGGAACAACTACAGCATCATCGTTTTGTGCTGGAAAGCGTGAATGGGACGAATGTCACCAGCCAGAAGCTGCTGGAGCTGAGTTTTGGTGAGGATATGCATATCTCCGCCAACATGTGTAACCAGTTTACCGGTGAAGGAAAGCTTTCTGACGGCGATTTGACCGTGCAAAAGCTCGCGATAACACGAATGGTGTGCACAGACCCGCAACTCAATAAGTTGGACAGTACACTCAAAACCATGTTGCGGGATGGTGTGCAGGTAGACTTGACTGAAGACCAGTTAACGCTGGCAACGTCTAATGATTCGCTGGTTTATAAGCTCGCCGACCTGATGAACTAATTAGTTAGTAGCTGGCGCAGGACCCGGTTGCAAGAGACTGCTCACTGCATCGCTTGCCGTTGGGTAATGCACACATCCCAATAGCAGAACCGTCCAGCTGACGGGCAACCGATAATGCGCCACCGACCATCGCACAGTTTGCCTGGCCTGAGTCTGACATTGCTGCCCGCATACCCGGCGTGACGTGGGCCGCCGTGGCCTGTTGTTCTGGTTCACTGCTGCATGCTGATAATAACAGTGCCGCACACCCTACCCAAAAAGCTGCTCGCATTCTCTTCTTTCCCCTGTCCAATACGGTTCGCAAAACCTGTTCATAATAGGCAGCAAGCGGCCTGCCGTCGAGAGACGAGGCGCGCATTTCGGCGTTCTGAAACATTTTCTGCCAATTTAATGCCGCCAGAATTGATCTGCACAACGTCCAAACGCCCCCAAGGACACAAAAGCAAAAATGGCTTTCCCGGTGCTTTGCTAAAATGAATACATAACTACAGGACACGTCGACGTATCACGGGTCCCTTTTTCTTGCGCAATGTAAGGGTGTCAAATGATTACAACAGACGGTAACGGCGCGTGTGCGTCCGTGGCGTTTCGCACCAGCGAAGTGATTGCCATCTACCCGATTACGCCAAGCTCGACGATGGCGGAACAGGCTGATGCCTGGGCAGGGAACGGGCTGAAAAACATCTGGGGCGACGTGCCCCGGGTGGTGGAAATGCAGTCTGAAGCGGGCGCGATTGCCGCGGTTCACGGCGCGTTACAGACCGGCGCCCTCTCCACTTCCTTTACCTCTTCTCAGGGATTGTTGTTAATGATCCCGACGCTCTACAAACTGGCCGGGCAGCTCACGCCGTTTGTGCTGCACGTCGCAGCACGTACCGTCGCAACCCACGCCCTGTCGATTTTTGGCGATCATTCGGATGTCATGGCCGTGCGCCAGACCGGCTGTGCGATGCTCAGCGCGGCTAACGTACAGGAAGCGCAGGATTTTGCGCTGATTTCACATATCGCGACCCTCAAAAGCCGGGTGCCATTCATTCATTTCTTTGATGGTTTCCGCACGTCGCATGAGATCAACAAAATTGTGCCGCTGGCCGACGACACCCTTCGCAATCTGCTGCCGCAGGCCGAAATCGACGCACACCGCAGTCGCGCACTGAACCCGGAACATCCGGTGATTCGCGGCACGTCTGCTAACCCGGATACCTGGTTCCAGTCTCGCGAAGCGACCAACCCATGGTATGACGCAGTTTACAGCCACGTTGAACAGGCGATGAATGATTTCGCCAGCGCCACCGGCCGCCAGTATAAGCCATTCGAATACTACGGCCATCCGCAGGCCGAACGCGTTATCGTGCTTATGGGCTCGGCGATTGGCACCTGCGAAGAAGTGGTTGATGAACTGCTGACCCGCGGTGAAAAAGTCGGCGTGTTGAAAGTACGTCTGTATCGGCCGTTCTCTGCCGCTCATCTGCTGGCAGAGATCCCGCAAAGCGTGAAAACGCTGGCGGTGATGGATCGCACCAAAGAGCCTGGCGCTCACGCCGAACCGCTGTATCTGGATGTCATGACCGCCCTGGCGGAAGCCTTTAACAGTGGCGAGCGCGAAACGCTGCCGCGCGTTATTGGTGGTCGCTACGGTTTGTCGTCGAAAGAATTTGGGCCTGACTGCGTGCTGGCTGTTTTTAACGAGCTGAGCGCCGCCAAACCGAAGCCGCGTTTCACCGTCGGTATTTACGACGACGTAACCAATTTGTCCCTGCCGCTGCCGGAAAACACACTTCCGTCTACCGCCAAACTCGAAGCCCTGTTTTACGGGCTGGGCAGCGACGGCAGCGTGTCGGCGACCAAGAATAATATCAAGATAATCGGCAACTCCACGCCGTGGTACGCCCAGGGCTATTTCGTGTATGACTCGAAAAAAGCAGGTGGGTTGACGGTGTCGCATCTGCGCGTTTCTGAGCAGCCGGTGCGCTCGGCGTATCTGGTGTCGCAGGCAGATTTTGTGGGATGTCACCAGCTGCAGTTCATCGACAAATATCAGATGGCCGAGCGCCTGAAGCCGGGTGGGATTTTCCTGCTCAACACGCCTTACAGCGTTGAGGAAGTGTGGTCTCGCCTGCCGCGTGAAGTTCAGGCCGTTCTGAATCAGAAGCAGGCCCGTTTTTATATCGTCAATGCGGCGAAAATCGCCCGTGAATGCGGCCTGGCGGCGCGCATCAACACCGTGATGCAAATGGCATTCTTCCAGCTGACGCAAATTCTGCCGGGCGACAGTGCGCTGATTGAACTGCAGGGCGCGATTGCCAAAAGCTACAGCAGCAAAGGCCAGGAGCTGGTCGAACGCAACTGGCAGGCGTTGGCGATGGCGCGCGAACTGCTGGCCGAAGTGGCGCTGCAGCCGGTCGATACCAACAGTCCAAATCGTCCACCGGTGGTTTCCGATGCTGCGCCTGATTTTGTTAAAACCGTGACCGCAGCGATGCTGGCCGGGCTTGGCGATGCGTTGCCGGTTTCCGCGCTGCCGCCGGACGGTACCTGGCCTGTCGGCACCACGCGCTGGGAAAAACGCAATATCGCCGAAGAAATTCCAATCTGGAAAGAAGACCTTTGTACCCAGTGTAACCACTGCGTCGCGGCCTGCCCGCATTCGGCCATTCGCGCCAAAGTGGTTTCACCAGAAGATATGGAAAACGCACCGGCGAGTCTGCATTCCCTGGACGTAAAATCCCGCGATATGCGCGGCCAGAAATATGTGCTGCAAGTCGCCCCGGAAGACTGCACCGGCTGTAACCTGTGCGTGGAAGTCTGCCCGGCGAAAGACCGTCAGGATCCGAGTATCAAAGCCATCAATATGATGTCTCGTCTGGATCACGTTGAAGAAGAGAAAGTGAATTATGACTTCTTCCTCGACCTGCCGGAAATCGACAGAACTAAACTGGAACGTATCGATATTCGTACTTCGCAGCTGATCACGCCGCTGTTTGAATACTCCGGTGCCTGCTCCGGCTGCGGTGAAACGCCGTACATCAAGCTGCTGACTCAGCTGTATGGTGACCGAATGATGATCGCCAACGCCACCGGCTGTTCGTCTATTTATGGCGGCAACCTGCCCTCAACGCCTTACACCACCGACATTAACGGTCGCGGCCCAGCATGGGCGAACTCACTGTTCGAAGACAACGCCGAATTCGGCCTGGGCTTCCGTTTATCGGTGGATCAGCACCGCCAACGCGTGATGCGCCTGCTCGAAACGTTCGCGGATAAACTACCGGCTGATCTGAACGAGGCGCTGCACGCCGAAGCCACACCGGAAGAACGCCGTGAACAGGTCGCGTCGTTACGCCAGCATTTGCAAGGTGTGGACGGCGCAACGGAACTGCTCACCGACGCTGACGCGCTGGTGGAGAAATCCATCTGGCTGATTGGTGGCGATGGCTGGGCCTACGATATCGGCTTTGGTGGTCTTGACCATGTTCTGAGCCTGACCGAAAACGTCAATATTCTGGTGCTGGATACGCAGTGTTATTCCAATACTGGCGGTCAGGCGTCGAAAGCAACGCCGCTCGGCGCAGTCACCAAATTTGGCGAGCACGGGAAGCGTAAATCGCGCAAAGATTTGGGCGTGAGCATGATGATGTACGGCCATGTCTACGTGGCGCAAATCTCGCTTGGCGCGCAGCTTAACCAGACGGTGAAAGCCATTCAGGAAGCGGAAGCGTATCCGGGACCGTCTCTTATCATTGCCTATAGCCCGTGTGAAGAACATGGTTACGATTTGGCTCTGAGCCACGATCAGATGCGTCAGCTCACCGCCACCGGTTTCTGGCCGCTGTATCGCTTTGATCCGCGTCGTGCTGACGAAGGCAAACTACCGCTGGCTCTGGATTCACGTCCACCGTCAGATGCCCTCGCCGATACGCTGATGAAAGAGCAACGCTTCCGTCGTCTGAACGCGCAACAGCCTGAGGTTGCCGAACAACTGTGGAAAGACGCCGCCGCTGATTTGCAAAAACGCTACGATTTCCTTGCGCAAATGGCAGGCAAGGCGGAAAAGTCCGCCAGTGATTAATTATCACCCACAATCCAAAAATAAATAAAAAAAAGCCCGAACATCTGTTCGGGCTTGTCATTTTAATATTGACTAATATAGAAATCACATAACGACACACAGCAACGTCTCAATTTGTGTGGCAAATTAGGCATATAACGACGCCATAATAGCTCGATTTACGCCCCCTGTATAATTCCCACCATCAATGACTCCGCACCATTCATTCATCAAACCAATCAAGATTTCAGCTGTATTATTTTATTTAGATTTTACTCATATAGTAACAATTGAGGCTTACCTTCTTTAGATATCTCTACATTAGCATGGCATTACTTCCCGTAAGGAAGGCAGAGTATAAAAACAGCTTAAAGGATTATTAAAATGAAAAGAAAAGTACTGGCACTCGTAATCCCTGCGTTATTAACTGCAGGCGCAGTTCACGCAGCAGAAATTTATAACAAAGATGGCAACAAACTTGATCTGTACGGCAAAGTTGATGGCCTGCACTACTTCTCCGATAACAGTGGTGCAGACGGCGATCAGTCCTACATCCGTCTTGGCTTCAAAGGCGAAACTCAGATTACCGACCAGCTGACCGGTTACGGCCAGTGGGAATACAACGTTCAGGCGAACAACACCGAGGGCTCCAGCGATCAGGCATGGACTCGTCTGGGCTTTGCGGGTCTGAAATTCGGCGACTACGGTTCATTCGACTACGGTCGTAACTACGGCGTACTGTACGACATTGAAGGCTGGACCGACATGCTGCCAGAGTTCGGTGGCGACTCTTACTCTAAAGCCGACAACTATATGACCAACCGTGCTAACGGTGTGGCAACCTACCGTAACAGCGATTTCTTCGGTCTGGTTGATGGCCTGAACTTCGCGCTGCAGTATCAGGGTAAAAACGAAAATCCTGGCGATGGCGAAGGCACCAACAACAGCAATGGCCGTGACTATCGTAACGCGAATGGTGACGGTTTCGGTATCTCCACCACCTACGACATCGGCGCAGGCTTCAGCGCTGGTGCTGCGTACACCACTTCCGATCGTACCAACGACCAGGTTAACTATGGTCGTGGCGACAACATGGATGCAGGCGGCGAGAAAGCTGAAGCATGGACTGCCGGTCTGAAATATGATGCGAACAACATCTACCTGGCAACCATGTACGCGGAAACCCGTAACATGACCTCCTATGGTAGTGATGGCAAGTCTTACGCTAATCATCCAGATGAAGACGGCGGTATCGCGAATAAAACTCAGAACTTTGAAATCACCGCACAGTACCAGTTTGATTTCGGTCTGCGTCCGGCGGTTTCTTACCTGCAGTCTAAAGGTAAAGGTCTGAACTCCTCCTATGGCGATGACAAAGATCTGGTTAAATATGTTGATGTGGGCGCGACCTACTACTTCAACAAAAACATGTCCACCTATGTTGATTACAAAATCAACCTGCTGGATAACGATGATCAGTTCTACAAAGATAACGGCATCAACACCGATGACGTTGTAGCATTGGGCCTGGTTTACCAGTTCTAATGTAGTCGAAGTTTGTTGTAATAAACCCGCCGTTATCGGCGGGTTTTTTTATGCCTGAAAAACACAATCAGAAATCGCGTTGAGGCTGAGAATGAACTTAATTGGGCCTTAATCTTCCCTACAAATGACATCAAATTACCTAGCGAGTTCACTTTATTATCCCATTGAGAAAGAAATGACCATCTAAAATGTAACAGTGAGGGATAAGTTCAATCTTTTTTCTACCGCACAATATGGATAAAAATGATTGTCGTAAGGTTGTTTATTACCCACTTTCAGCCTACTGCAACAAATCCGGAACTGAATTTTTAATACCGTTCGTTTTTCTTCCGGTTTTACTGTTCTAGAGTGAATTCATCAAAACAGGAGATGAAATCATGAACAGTGTCCACACCTGGCTGCGCAACCTCAGAGCCACCTGGCTGCAAGAACCGACGGGTAGCAATCACCTTGGTCCGTTGTATCTGACCCCAGCGCAACGCTACGCGCTGCTGAAAGAACTGATGATGCCCATCAGCGAAATCAAAAAACCCGGCAAGTAAACGCATTGCGGCATAAATCACGCTGGTATTCGGCGCTGTAATCCGTACCATACACGCCAGACTTTCGCCAGGGCAGCCGCAGATTATTGCTACAATCCATCAATGATCCCGGTGTTCGTCAGTGCTCCTGACGCTGGCTGCCATTTACCTACGACCAGAGCCATCATTACATGTCGCAAAATCAAGAAACGAGCAAGAAAGACCAGTACAACCTGAACAAACTTCAAAAGCGCCTGCGTCGTAACGTGGGCGAAGCCATTGCCGACTACAACATGATTGAAGAAGGCGATCGCATTATGGTGTGCCTGTCCGGCGGCAAAGACAGCTACACGATGCTGGAAATTTTACGCAATCTGCAGCAGAGCGCGCCGGTGAACTTCAGCCTTATCGCGGTTAACCTCGATCAGAAGCAACCTGGCTTCCCGGAACACATTCTTCCGGCTTATCTCGAGACGCTCGGCGTTGAGTATAAGATTGTCGAAGAGAACACCTACGGCATCGTGAAAGAGAAGATCCCGGAAGGCAAAACCACCTGCTCACTGTGCTCACGTCTGCGCCGCGGCATTCTTTACCGCACAGCCACGGAGCTTGGCGCGACTAAAATCGCCCTCGGCCATCACCGCGATGATATCCTGCAGACGCTGTTCCTGAACATGTTCTACGGCGGAAAAATGAAAGGGATGCCACCGAAGCTGATGAGCGACGACGGAAAGCACATTGTCATTCGCCCGCTGGCCTATTGCCGCGAGAAAGACATCGAACGTTTCGCCGAAGCGAAAGCGTATCCGATCATTCCGTGCAACCTCTGTGGCTCCCAACCTAACCTGCAACGTCAGGTAATTGGCGATATGCTGCGTGACTGGGACAAACGTTATCCAGGCCGTATCGAAACCATGTTTAGCGCGATGCAAAACGTGGTGCCTTCGCATCTGTGCGATACCGAAATGTTTGACTTTAAAGGTCTGAAACACGGCGCAGAAGTCGTGAACGGCGGCGATTTGGCGTTCGACAGAGAAGAAATCCCGTTACAGCCTGCTGGCTGGCAGCCGGAAGATGAAGAAACGGATATTCTCGCTAACCGTCTCGATATTGTCGAAATCAAGTAAGCGCCACACTCGATGATTAAGCCCTCTTCGCGAGGGCTTTTTTATGTCCGTTTGTTAGCCAAACGGCGGCGGATCGATAATCGGATGCGGGTCTGGATCGCCAGGCGGATCGGGCAGCGGTTGAGGCCGTGGAATGGGGTCAGGCACTGGCACGGGATCGGTGGGAATCGGGTCGCTAAGTCTCCACGTCATTTTTGCCTCCAGTTCTTTGGGTGTTCTTTAAGGGTAGTTGTTCTGGAGTATGAGGCAAAAAAGGTTCATCGCGGTTAAGCGTGAACCAAAAAAAAGCCGACTTATCTAAGTCGGCGTCGTACGAATCAATATGTGCTATGCAGTAATTCAAAAAAAGGAAGTAAGACAATATGGAGCGCAACGCCCATCGCTTGACGTTGCATTCACCTGCGAGAAAGATATTGCCCTGAATGGGTAGAGCGTTTATTGACCTCGCTCAAATTTGGCGGCGTTTTTAGGGGCATAAGTTGTCATAAAGCCTATTTTTTACAACCATTTACTGCGGTGTAACCACCACGCAACACCACCAATCAGCACCACCAACCCGATACAGAACAGCGAAAAGCCGAAATGCCAGCCGCCGCCTGGAATTCCGCCAAGGTTAACGCCAAACAGCCCCGTCAGGAACGTGCTCGGCAGAAACACCATCGCCATCAGCGACATGGTATAGGTTCGGCGCGATAAGGATTCCTGCATCACCTGCGCGATTTCATCGGTCATCACCCCTGTTCGGGCGATACAGGCGTCAATTTCATCCAGCCCACGGCCGAGTCGGTCAGAGATATCCTGCATTCTGCGGCGCTGATCGTCATTCATCCACGGGAAACGTTCACTTGCTAAGCGCGCAAAGACGTCTCGCTGTGGCGCCATATAGCGGCGCATCACAATCAGCTGTTTGCGAAGCAGAGCCAAAAAACCGCGCGGGGGAATTTGCTGATCGAGCAGATTATCTTCGAGGTCGATGATTTTATCGTGCAGCTCCTCGATGAATTCACTGGCATGATCGGTCAGGGCATCGCAGACATCTACCAGCCAGCCGCCACAATCGGTGGGGCCAGTACCCTCTTCCAGATCTTTTACCACGTCGTCAAGCGCCAGCACTTTACGCTGGCGCGTCGACACAATCAGGCGCTCGTCCATATACAGACGCATCGCCACAAGCTGATCCGGACGCTCATCGGTGCTGCCGTTGATGCAGCGCAGCGTAATCAGCGTCCCTTCTCCCATGCGCGTCACTCGAGGGCGGACGCTATCGCCTGCCAGCGCATCGCGCACGCTGTTTGGCAGCAGTGGTGTCGTCGCCAGCCATTCTGCACTTTCAGGATGGGTATAGTTGAGATGCAGCCAGCATGGGTTCTCTTTATCGATAGCCCTGTCATCATCCAGCGGGATAACTCCGCCTTTTCCGTCCAGCATCCAGGCAAAAACCGCATCAGGTACGTTCACATCGGCTCCCTTAATGGCTTCCACAACGCCTCCATTAATCTTCTGAATGTGCAATGAAGTCTAGCCCCGCGAGGGCAATACGCAAAATGCCGCCCCGGCATCGCACTGAATTCGTTCATGAAAGCAGAATTATCTGGCAGGTCGATGCGCAGTGCAATGTGCAAATCGTTAACAAGAATGAAATATCGGGAGCGCGAAATAAAACGGGCCTGCCAAAGCAGACCCGTTAAGCAAGAATTATGTGCAGTTAAAACGAGTGCCGGTAGTTTCTTTCATTGCCGATTATAACCGCAGACACTGGCTGTGGCGTTATCACCGGAGCGACTGGAGCTGGCGCATCGTTGCCAAGGCGGAAATTCCGTGTCCGGGTCTGCAATTCCACGACCTGATGTTTTAAGACATCTGACGAGCCAGCTAATTCCTCTACCACCGCAGCGTTACTCTGCGTCACTTTTTCCAGTTCAGATAAAGCCTGCGCTATTTGTTCAATTCCTTTTTCCTGTTGCAGCGTCGAGCAGGAAATTTGCTCCATCAGATTACTCAATAATCCGGAGCCAGAAACAATCTCCTGCATATTTTTCTCGGCTTCGGCAACAATACTGGCCCCTTGGGTCACGTTATCGCTGGTGACGCTGATCAGGGTTTTAATATTTTTCGCCGCCTCGGCGCTGCGATGAGCCAGATTTCGCACTTCACCGGCCACTACCGAAAATCCTTTTCCGTGGTCGCCCGCCCGCGCCGCTTCTACCGCTGCGTTAAGTGCCAGAATATTGGTCTGGAACGCAATGCCGTCAATCAGGCTAATAATTTCCGTCATTTGACGGGCGCAGTCGGTAATAGACTGCATATTGGTCGCCACTTCACCCATCAATTCGCCGCCTTTACGGGCGCAGAGCGTAGCATCGCCCGCACGCCCGCTGGCAAGACGGGTATTTTCCGCATTGTTTTTGGTGCTGGCGGCGATCTCTTCCATGCTGGACGCGGTCTGCATCAGGGTTGCAGACTGCTGCTCAGATGTCACCGAGAGTTCTGCACTGCGATTCGCCAGTTGCTCAGATAAGGTCATTGCGATTTGGGACGATGCGCGGATCTCCGATACCAGCGTCGATATATTCGTCGACAGACTATTAATACCTGGAATTAATCGCCCGGCACAGTTATTGCCAAATTCAGGAATATACACCGATAAATTACCTGCCGTGACTTCATCAATGCTGCGCTTTACCGCATTAATTGGCGTTACCAGATATTTAGTCATATAAAACCATAATGATGATATCGCCACCAGCCATGAAAGATTAAACATGACCATTACCGCTGTACTCGCGGATAACAGAACGGATAAAATATCCACAATGAAGAAAGTCACCAATAAAAACATCAATATGAATGTTCTGACGCTAATATTTCTTAACATAATCAGGCTCACAGAGATACTCGGAGGGGTGATATGGTTATAGCAGTTGCTTTCACCATTTCAATATAATTTCCATTGCAAATTAATATTCACGCTTTAAAATTGAGAATTTGACTTTAGCGAATTATTTATCTGACACGCCAGCACGCTACCAATATTTTATCCTGACAATCAATGTTTAACGTCAATAACGCGATAGTTTATCGCCCAACCAGCCTCACAAATCGCACTTCATTTTACTGGCACTATATAAAATTTAAGTGATACTTAAGTCTTAGTGTACTGTCTGCACAATATTTTTTACCTTTCAGTAAAAAATAAAAACCGCAGATTCAATCAAAAGAAATACGGCATTTCTTCTCCTTTATTTCATTGGCATCGCCTGAGGATTTGCCGTTACATTACTTTAACAATCTTAAAAAGAAGTGGATTGCATGATGCTGTACGTTTCGTGGGACCCGGTTCTGGTCGGTATTTCCTTTTTAGTCGCCTTTATTGCGTCATTTGTGGCGCTGGACAGTGTGGCAAAGATTGCCGCTTCCAATAAAAAAGCGGCCCTTTTCTGGCGCCTTGCCGGCGGTTCAACGCTGGGCATTGGGATCTGGTCGATGCATTTTATTGGCATGCTGGCGATGAAAATGCCGATGATGATGCATGACAACACATCAGCATGAAATCGTCGAAATCTGGACTCTGGCAACCCCTGTCGGTGAATTAGCGCTGCGCTGTCGGCTGACGTTAGCCACTTTTCCAGGCCTGGCGCCAGTCATCCTGTTTGAAGGGGCGAACATTCCTCACGCGGCAACGGAAAACTATGCCCGTTCCGCCAGCTATAGGTCTGGCCGTCACAATTTCTACCAGCACTTTTTCATGACCACTACCGCGCCAATGCTGCTTATCGACACCGCTCGCGATGGGCTGATAATCGATGCAAATCTCGCGGCGTTGCATTTTTACGGTTGTCGCCGGGAAGAGATGTGTCTGAAGCACACCAGGGAAATCAACACCCTGGGACGTCAGGTGCTACCGGTAATGGCAGATATTCGTGGCAGCGCCACAAAACTGAGCGGTGATGGCCTGCCCGGCTTTACCGTCAGCATCGACGTGGCACGTTATCAGGCACAAGAGACAATCGATGAACTTTTCAAACGCGTCGATAAAGCGCTTTATCAGGCCAAACATGACGGGCGCAACAGAGTTCTGGCGGCATAAAAAAACCGCCTACCGTAAAGTGCCCAATTTTCGGGGTTCACTTCACGCAGACGGTTTTGATGCACATTGGCGTCAATGGTGCTTGTACTCTCCGGCGCTGTGCTGAGGCCCGATTCGCCCGGCTTCCACCAGGATCTCTTCTATTAATTCCTCAAGACACTCTTTCCCATGCTTGTCGCACACCAGATGCACTTGCCTGAAAATTTCTTCTGCCTTCATACCATCGCACAGTGCGGATTTCAGCATGATCGCGGCCCATCGTTTTGCTTCAGAATGCGTCAACATATCCCCTCCTGATACAGGATATGCTTAAAGCGTAGTCTGCGGGCGCGCCTTTATCCACATCCCGTGAAGGGTTTTAGATTATTCCTCAATCAGGGTCAAAAAGAAGCTTACCGCCTCATCCGGCGACAACAGCTCTTCCCTGATGATGAGGTGCAAAGGTGTCGCCCGACGAACACCATGACTCAGCGGCAACACCTTGAGGCTGCCCGTTTCAAGCTGCGAACGGATATGCGCTTGCGGCAGCCATCCGTAGCCCACTTCTGACATCACGGCCTCAATGGCCGCATCGACAGTGGAAAATGTCCACGCATCATCGGCGGTGACAGAACTCTCGCGACTGTCGGCCATGCGAATCAGCGGATAGAGGCTCAATATTTCCGCTGTCAGCGGTGCAGGCGTCGCAAAGAGTGGATGCTCAGGATGGGCAACCGCGACAAAATCAATATTCATCAGCCATTCCCCGCGCCCGTTAACGTCCTGGCGACGGGTGACAATCAAGATATCTGCTTCGGTAAAAACCTCCGCATCCCGCTGAGTACTCTCCAGCACCTCAGTAAGTTGCACCTGTATGCGCGGATAGGCCTGCTGAAATTTGCGCAAGATGGCGAACAGCCGCCCGCGAGGAAAAATGCTATCTACTACCAGCTTCAGCCGGGTACGCATCCCATCCTGCAAATTAGCCGCCCGCATCTCAACGTGTGAAAACGCATTAAGCAAGGGTCGGACCCGGTTTAGAAGCTGCTCTCCCGCCGGGGTCAATACCGCCCGCCGCCCTTGCGGAATCAGCAATGTAACGCCGAGACGCTCCTGTAATAGTGACAGGTTATAACTGACCGATGACTGGCTACGATGCAGGGCATCAGCTGCACGGGCGAAACTCCCCAGAGCCACCACTTTTTCCAGAATCGCCCATTGTTCGAGAGTTGTTTTTTGCATTATTCATCTAAATATCGAATGATTATCATCTTAAATTAGCGTTATTCACCCATATTTTAAAGGATTAAGATAATCTCAACTTAAGAAGGAGCACATTATGAGCACATTCGACAGACATGATTTAAGCGGTTTTATCGGCAAACATCTGGTGTATACCTATGATAATGGCTGGAATTACGAGATTTATGTGAAGAATGGCCAGACGCTGGATTACCGTATTCACAGTGGCCTGGTGGGAAATCGCTGGGTGAAAGATCAGCAAGCCTGGATTGTTCGCGTTGGCGAAAGCACCTACAAAATTTCCTGGACGGAGCCAACCGGAACTGACGTCAGCCTGATAGTGAATCTCGGCGAAAAACTGTTCCACGGCACCATCTTCTTCCCACGTTGGGTGATCAATAATCCGGAAAAAACAGTCTGTTTCCAGAACGATCACATTCCGCTGATGGAATCTTATCGTGATGCCGGTCCCGCCTACCCGACCGAAGTGATTGATGAATTCGCCACCATCACCTTTGTGCGAGACTGCGGAGCGGATAACGACAGCGTCATTGCCTGTGCCGCCAGCGAATTACCGGCTGATTTTCCGCAAAATCTGGCGTAATACGTCACGATGTTAAGTAATATCAGAAAGGCAGCAGGCGCGAGTGAAATCGCGCCTGCTGTTTTTTACGAAGGGAAATCAATGCTTGATGATGTACATCGTGCGGCTGTACGCCACGTCTTCCGGGTTATCGATTGGATAGCCCTTCAGCCACGGTTTAATCAGACGTCCATTGGTGTACTGATAAATCGGCGCAATCGGAGCCTGAGCCGCAATGATTTTCTCGGCTTCGTTATAGTCGTCATTACGCGCTTTTTCGGTAGTTTCCAGCGTCGCCTTGTTGATAACTTTGTCGTACGCAGGATCGTTAAAGCGAGAAATGTTCCCGCTGTGCGTGGAGGTCAGCAGCGACAGGAAGGTTGACGGCTCATTATAATCCCCTACCCAGGACGCGCGGATCACGTCAAAGTTTCCGGTGTTGCGGCTGTCGATGTAGGTTTTCCACTCCTGGTTTTGCAGCTTCACATCAACGCCCAGATTTTTCTTCCACATCGACGCCACCGCAATGGCGATTTTCTGGTGGTTTTCAGAGGTGTTGTACAGCAGCGTCAGTTTCAGCGGACGCCCCGGCCCATAGCCTGCGGCAGTTAGCAGCGTTTTCGCCTGCGCATTCAGCTCTTCCTGACTCATTTTTTCCGCGGCCGTTGGCTGCGGCGTAAAGCCCGAAGTCACGTCCGGGGTAAAGTGCCAGGCGGGTTTCTCGCCGGTGCCGAGCACTTTTTCCGCCATGATGCGACGGTCTATAGTCATACTCAACGCCAGACGCACGCGAGAATCCGCGGTTGGCCCCTTTTGGGTGTTAAACGCGTAGTAGTACGTCCCTAACTGCGGCGGCGTATAGACCTGGCCCGGAATGTCTTTCAGCAACTGTTTGTACTGATTTTTTGGGAACGATTCGGTGATATCAATATCGCCTGCCAGATAGCGTTTCGTGGCGTTCGATTCCTGGTTAATCGGCACAAACGTCACCTGCTTGATGACGGTTTTGGCGTTATCCCAGTAGTTTGCGTTTGGCACAACCACCAGCTTTTCATTCACCACCCGCTCTTTCAGCACGTAGGCGCCGTTACCGATAAGCTTGCCAGGGCGGGTCCAGTTCGGATCGCTTTCGACGTTGGCTTTTTGCACCGGATAAAGGGAGAAGTTGGCGGTCAGGTTCACGAACCACGGCAGCGGTTTATCCAGCTGAACGCGCAGGGTTTTAGCATCGACTGCGGTCACGCCGAGCTTATCCGGCGTCGCTTTGCCATCGATAATATCCTGCGCATGGGTAATGCCCGCCAGAGCGGCAAACCAGGCAAATGGCGACGTCGTTTTAGGGTCAACCAGGCGCTGCCAGCTGTAAACGAAGTCCTGTGCGGTTACCGGCGTGCCGTCGGACCATTTTGCGTCATCGCGCAAAGTGAAGGTCCAGGTGCGGTTATCGTTGGTCTGCCATTTGGTCGCCACGCCCGGGATAATATTGCCTTTCCCGTCCTGGTTCACCAGGCCTTCAAACAGGTCGCGGATCACCTGAATTTCCGGTAACCCCACCGCCTTCGCCGGATCCAGCGACGCAGGCTCATCTTTAATGTGACGAACCAGCACCTGCTGCTGCGCCAGTACGGTTCCCTGCGGAACATCGGCCGCAAAGGAAAGAGAAGAAACGCCACTCAGCGCCAACGCAAAACAGATAGACGATACAGGAAACTTCATGGGATCCCCTTGTTCCAATAAACCAAGCCAACTTAGTCGGGTAATTATTTGTTTCAACAGGAGGAATTGCAAACGACTTGTGGCAATAAATTGAAGGAGATAGCGAAAAGTGTCAGCAATGCACCCCATTCCGCCCTGAACAGGCACGAAATCATCATGACGATTGTTCGCATGTTATTCGATGACTTCGTGATAGGATAAAACTCCCTCATTCGAGACCACCGTCACTTCCCCTGATTGTGGCTTCAAATTAAAGCCGTCTGCCTCAAAATTCGTCTCACGCACACGATGCTCTGCCCGGGATAGTTAGCCCTGTTTGTCTTCCCGCGGCGATCCCTGAAGTGCATTCCGACTCAACGTCGGTGTTCTATACTTAAGAGTTATTCCGGCAGCTGTTAAATCCCCGATGCCTCACGCCCATCTTGAGAGAACGTTTCTGAACTGATTTCGCAACTGCTCCTGCGCGTTCATGTCGCATCAGAGCAACGCTATGAAAATGAATCCAAAAGGGTGGCTGAGCCGCTCCCTGCCCTTGGCCAAAGCGCCCGATCTCGTCCCATTCCCGGCCAACGATCCTGCCGGTGAAAATAGTCTTCGTGCTGAACTCTTTTCTTCCGCCCAAATGGAACGCTTTGGCAAAAAGCTTGCCCGCTCGCATAAATTATCGCCTGATAAATTGCCGTATTATCTTCTCAAGCGCCTGAGCGACAACGAAGCCATCATCACGCAAAACTGCTACACGCTGAATGCCGGTAAAAAGGCAAGTATCATGCCCGCCGGGGAATGGTTGCTGGATAATTATTACCTGATAGAGGAGCAAATCCGCCTCGTCCGGCAACACCTGCCGAAAAACTTCGGCAAAGGCTTGCCTGCGCTGGCTTCACCGCATAACTGCCCACGTATTTATGATATTGCAGCCGAAGCGATCGCCCACGGAGACGGGCGCTGGGACACCGCCAGCCTGATCATCTACATCCGCGCCTACCAGCAACACACTCAGCTGACCTTAGGGGAAGTCTGGGCGCTGCCAGGCATGATGCGCCTGGCCTTAATTGAAAACCTCCGCCGTGTCAGCATTGATGTCGTGAAAGCGCAGCAGGAACGCGACATGGCCGATAGCTGGGTGACGCGCATTTTTGAATGCGCAGAAAACACCCCTGCCGATGTGATTATGGTGATTGCCGATATGGCGCGCTCGCGTCCCCCGCTCAGCAGCGCGTTTGTCGCTGAAATGGTGCGTCGTCTTCAGGGGCGCGGCAACATGCTGGCGCTGCCGCTCACCTGGATTGAGCAACGTCTTGCAGAACAAGGCGTCACTACCGATGCGCTCATTCATCGTTTCAATCAACAGCTGGCGACCAGTCAAATTTCGGTGAGCAACAGCATTGCCGGATTGCGGTTATTAAGTGAAACCAACTGGGCGGATTTCGCAGAAGCAATGAGCGTGGTGGAGCAAACGCTGCGCCTCGATCCGGCGGGAGTCTACCCGCTGATGCATTTTGATACCCGTGACCACTATCGCCATGTGATTGAAATTCTTGCCCGAGGCAGCCGCTCCAGCGAACCCGATGTCGCCCAGCACGTGTTGACCCTCGCAACGCAAAACGCGCCAGATACCCCAGGCCATCACATTGGCTATTGGCTGATGGGCGACGGACGTCAGCAGCTCGAAGTGGTGTTAGCGGCCGATACCTCGCGCTTTATTCGCCTGCGCCATAGCTTCAACCAAATCCCCCTGCTTTCCTGGCTTGGCAGCCTGAGTCTTCTGACGACGGCGGCAACGGCTGCAGTCATGCACGAAATGGCGCTGTCAGGCATCAACGGGCTGCTTATGCTCCTGACGGTGCCTCTGGTCGTGGCGGTCAGCCAGCTGGTGAGCGATTTGCTCAGTGAAACGACCACCCGTTTTCGTCACCCGCGCCCGCTGCCACGCATGGACTTTTCCGGCGGGATCCCACCGGAATCGGCGACCCTGGTGGTGATTCCGTGTCTGCTGAGCAGCACAGAAGAGATAACCAAACTGCTCACCAGCCTGGAAATCTGCTGGCTGGGCAATCAGCACGAGCATCTGCGTTTTGCGCTGCTGACCGACCTCACTGATTCCGTCAGCCAAAACGCTCTGGATAACAGCGCCCTTCTCGACCAGGCCATTTCGCAAACGCAGACGCTGAACCGGCGTTATCCGGCGAGCCGTCCGCGGTTTTATCTGCTGCACCGCGCCCCGGAGTGGAACCCACCACAGGGCGTCTGGATGGGATATGAGCGTAAACGTGGCAAACTGGCGCTACTGAACAGCTGGTTACGCCATCCCACAACGCAGTTCTCCAGCGCAATGGACCTGCCTGCTGAACAACTCCCCGAACGCATCAAATACGTCATTACCCTCGACAGTGATACGGTTCTGCCGCGCGAAACGGCGCACAAACTGGTCGCGACCATGGCGCATCCGCTCAACCGGCCCGAATACGACCCCGCACGTCAGCGCGTGGTGAAAGGCTACGGCATTTTGCAACCGGGCCTGGCAGAGGAGATGCCTCGCAACGGGCAGGGCCGCTATGCCGCCCTGTGCAGCAGCATTCCGGGTAACAATCCTTATTCGATGATGTCTTCCGATATCTATCAGGATTTGTTTGGCGAAGGGTCGTTCGTCGGCAAAGGCATTTATGACGTCGATGTCTTTGTACAGGCCACCGCCAACACCTGCCCCGAAAACCTGGTCCTCAGCCATGATTTACTGGAAGGATGCTATGCCCGCTCCGGGCTGTTGAGCGAAGTTTTATTGTATGAACAGTACCCAAATAACTATTTATCGGATGTGGCACGGCGTACGCGTTGGATCCGTGGCGATTGGCAATTGCTCAACTGGCTTAAACCGCGGGTGCGAAAAGCGGACGGTAGCCATGATAAAAACCCGTTATCCGCCCTCTCTTACTGGAAACTTCTGGATAATCTGCGCCGCAGCCTGGTAGCGCCCTCTTTATTGGCGCTACTGTTTAGTACCCTGTTATGGGTGCCAAATCCGCTGTACTGGCTGGGCGTGCTGGCGATGGTGTGGCTGTTGCCCACGGCGCTGGCGGTCACTCACGACCTTCTGCGTAAACCTGCCCGTCGTCTGTTAACGCAGCACCTGCTGCTGGTGATGGCTGGGGCACTGAAGCGCCTTTCCCGCGTCGGGCTGAATTTCATCACCCTGCCACACGAGGCCGGGTATTCGCTGTACGCCATAGCCGTAACACTGTGGCGGCTGGGCTTTAGTAAGCGCAATCTCAGCCAGTGGGTCAGTTTCAACCCGGATAATGTGCTACTCAAAACCTCCCCCATGCGCTTTTATCGGGCGATGTGGCTCAACGTGGTCGCCGGAGTGGCATTAGCGGTGCTCACTGCGCACGTTGCGCCGTGGTTCTCAACCATTGCACTGCCCGTTGGCATCGTCTGGTGCCTGGCACCGCTGCTGTTGAGTTGGCTGAGCCGCCAGCCTGCACGTAAAACGTTTTCGCCTAACAAAGAACAAAAACTGCTGTTGCGCCAGACCAGCCGTGAAATCTGGGCCTTTTTTGAAACCTTTGCCAACGCAAAAGAAAACTGGCTACCGCCGGATAACTATCAGGAAATATCGCAGCCCACGATTGCGCACCGAACCTCACCGACCAACATTGGCTTGTCGCTGATGGCTAACCTGACCGCCTGGGATTTTGGCTATCTGCCGATTGGCGACGTGTTGCAACGCATCACGCTGACCCTCGATTCGCTCGATAAAATGGAGCATTTCCGCGGACATTTGTATAACTGGTATGACACTCGCACCCTTGCCCCGCTAAGCCCGCGCTATGTCTCCAGCGTCGACAGCGGCAATATGGCCGGGCATTTACTGACCCTGCGCGAAGGGCTGTCGGCCATGCGTAATCAGCCGATATTAAACAGCGCACAGGTACTGGCCGGGATAGACGACACGCTGGTTATTCTCGAGAAATACTGGGGCCAGAGCACCCCGACTGCGCTGCGATTGCTGCGTCAGCATTGTCATAGTGCCGCTCTGCTGCCACCGTCAGAGCTGTTTAGCGAACTCAAATGGATGCGCAGCCAAAGCAACCATTTGCACGCCCTGTGCAATCATGAAGATTCAGTGGTGGTGCGCTGGATTGAACATCTTCAGCATCAGTTGGTTCTGCTGTGCCACGAATGGACGCATCTGCTGGGCTGGTTAACCTCTAAGTATGACGCGCAGACGCTGCCGTCATTGAGCTGGCTGGCGCAGGCAAAGCATACCGGCGAAGGCTCACCTCCGGCCTCCGCCATCTCACTGGCTCGTATGCGGCTGGACATCATTACCGAGCTCGAACAGCGGCTGAATGAACATGCGCAAATGGATTTCACTTTCCTGTACAGCGAAGTGACTAATCTCCTCAGCATCGGCTACAACTGCGACAGCAATATGGCGGATAAAAGCCACTATGACCTGCTGCCGTCCGAAATTCGGCTGACCAGTTTCCTCGCCATCGCCACCAATCAGCTGCCGCTGAAAAGCTGGTATGCACTGGGCCGATTATTTACCACCATTGATAACGAAACCGCACTGATGTCGTGGAGCGGGTCGATGTTCGAATATCTGATGCCAAACCTGGTGATGCCGACCTGGCCCGGCAGCCTGCTGGACGAGATGAGTCAGTCATCGGTGATGCGCCAGATCGACTGGGGCAAAGAGCGCGGCGTGCCGTGGGGCGTGTCTGAGTCGGGCTACCATGCATTTGACGTTCAGCAGAATTACCAGTATCAGGCCTTTGGCGTCCCCGGCCTCGGGCTACGGCGCGGGCTGGCCGATGACATGGTGGTCGCACCGTACGCCACGCTGTTAGCGTTGATGATTTCACCGCAAAAAGCCTGTGAAAACCTGGCCCGTCTGGAGAAAATCGGCGCGCGCGGTGAATACGGTTTTTATGAAGCGCTGGACTACACGCCGTCGCGTCTCGCCACCGGGCAGCTGTATGCCGTGGTGCAATCATGGATGGCGCACCATCAGGGCATGGCGTTTCAGGCGCTGGCGCATGTGTTGCTCGACGCGCCAATGGTCGACCGGTTTATGGCCAGTACCGCGTTTCAGTCGGCGAGTCTGCTACTGCAAGAGCGTGTGCCGGATGCGGTCGATCTCTACAGCCCTCGCCGGCATTTTGAGTCGCATGAAGGCAGGGTTAAACCCGTGCGCTACGAGCCACGTATATTTACCGGCGCAGACAGCCTGGTGCCCGAAGTTCAGCTGCTGTCTAACAGCCATTATCACCTGATGATGACCCATACCGGCGGCAGCTATAGCCGCTGGAACGATCTGGCCCTTACCCGCTGGCGTAGCGATACCACCCGCGATAACTGGGGGGCATTCTGCTATATCCGCGATGCGCAAACCGGCGAGCTGTGGAGCAACAGCTGGCAGCCAGTCGGCGATATCGACAGTAACGACGACGTTATCTTTACCGAATCGGGCGCAGAATTCAGGCGTACTATCGGTAACCTGAGCATCAAAACGCAGATTGTGGTATCGCCGGAAGATGATATTGAACTGCGCCGCATCACGCTGCTGCACCGTGGTCGTCAGCCGCGCACCCTCGAACTGACGACCTATGCCGAGGTGGTGCTGGCCCCTGCCACCAGCGACCAGGCGCACCCGGCGTTCAGTAATTTATTTATCCAGACGGAGTTGATTGCCGCGCAGAATGCCATTTTGTGCCACCGTCGCCCCCGTTCGCCGGATGAAAAAAGCCCATGGCTGTTCCACATGATGGTGGTACATGGTGACAACCAGAGCGAAGTGTCGTTTGAAACCGATCGGGCGAATTTCCTCGGGCGCGGCAATGGCCCGGCGAATGCGCTGGCAGCCCATCAAAGCGGGCCGCTAAGCAACACCGCCGGATCGGTGCTGGATCCGATACTGGCGATTCGCCAGACCATCACCCTGCAACCGGGCCAGCCCGTCACCGTCGATATCGTGTATGGTGTAAGTGACAACCGCCAGCAAAGCCTGGCACTGCTGGAAAAATATCGCGATCACCCGATCGCCGATCGCGTCTTCGAACTCGCCTGGTCGCATAGCCTGGTGGTATTACGCCAAATCAACGCCAACGAAGATGACGCCGC
Source organism: Scandinavium hiltneri (assembly GCF_024764835.1). GTDB lineage: Bacteria > Pseudomonadota > Gammaproteobacteria > Enterobacterales > Enterobacteriaceae > Scandinavium > Scandinavium hiltneri. The sequence continues at coordinate 237,150 of NZ_JALIGE010000069.1, forward strand.
GTTGTTTAACCGTCTTGCCAGCGCCATTCTGTACCCCTGTCAGGAACTGCGCGCCGACAGTCACGATATCAGCCGCAACCGTCGCGGGCAGTCCGGCCTTTGGGGCTGGTCGATTTCAGGCGATCTGCCGATCGTGCTGCTTACCATCACCAACGAGGAAAGTATTCTCTCCGTCACCACCCTGATTCAGGCGCACCGGTACTGGCGGCAGAAAGGACTGGCGGTGGATTTGGTCATCCTCAATAACAGCCCCGGCGGTTATCAGCAGGGGCTGCAAAACAAGATATTGGATTTGATTTACGCCGGGTCAGAAGCCAGCCAGTTGGATAAATCCGGCGGCATCTTTGTGCGCAACGGCGAGCACCTTTCGGCTGAAGACAAACTGCTGTTGATTAGCGTGGCGCATCTGTATCTCGATGACCGCTCGGGCGGCCTGAATGAACAGCTCGATCAACGTATTCACACCTTAAAAGCGCTACCGAGACCGTTCGTGCCGCACGTTAGTCCGGGCGAGAACCTGCATATTCCGTGGTCGCCCGACACCGGTCAGCTTCTGCATTTCAACGGGCACGGCGGATTTTCGCAGGATGGCCGCGAATACCAGATTGTGCTTCGGGAGAACCAACCGACGCCCGCGCCGTGGTCAAACGTGCTGGCGAACGCCCGTTTCGGTAGCGTGCTGTCTGAGGCGGGCCAGGCCTATAGCTGGTATGAGAACGCGCATGAATACCGACTCACGCCGTGGGAAAACGATCCGATCAGCGATCGCAGCGGCGAGGCATTTTATCTGCGTGATGAAGAGAGCGGTGCGTACTGGTCTCCGACTACATTGCCGGTGCGCGGCGAGGGAGATTATCTCTCCCGCCATGGATTTGGCTACAGCGTATTCGCCCATCGCGAGAGCGGCATCGACAGCGAGCTGACCATTCTGGTGGCCGAAGAAGCCCCGGTCAAACTGGCTATTCTGACGCTCAGCAACAACTCTGGTCGCCCGCGTAAACTCTCGGTCACCGGTTTTGTAGAATGGACCCTCGCTGAGTCACGCGCGCGCTCTACCCTCCATATCGTCACCCACGAAGCCAGCGTGAGTAGCGGTTGCGCGGTCATGGCGAATAACTTTTACGGGGCGGATGGCGGCTGTCGCACAGCCTTTTTTGCCGTCAGCGGCGCGCACTGCTCGCTGACGGGCGATCGGCGTGAATTTATCGGACGGAACGGTTCTCTGGAAAAACCGGCCGCGATGAATTTGCGCTGGCTGTCGAATAAAACCGGGGCCGGACTCGATCCCTGTGGCGCGGTACAGTCTGCGACTACGCTCATCGACGGTGACCAGACGACGTTTATTTTTGTGCTCGGCGTGGGTGAAGATCAGGCCCAGGTTCAGGCGCTGCTTAGCCGCTATCTGAATGAAGATGCAGCTCGTAATGAACTGAACCAGGTCCACCGGATGTGGCACAACCTGCTGGATAAACTGGTCGTCAACACGCCGGATACCAGCGTGAATTTGCTGGTCAACGGCTGGCTGCTGTATCAGACCATTGCCTGTCGCCTGTTGGCACGCAGCGGCTACTACCAATCCGGCGGCGCATTTGGCTTCCGCGATCAGCTACAGGATACGCTCGCCCTCAGTCACGCTGCGCCAGAACGGCTTCGCGAACAGATAGTGCTGTGCGCTTCACGGCAGTTTATCGAGGGCGATGTCCAGCACTGGTGGCACCCACCGCATGGCAATGGTGTGCGCACCCGCTGTTCGGACGACTATCTCTGGCTGCCGCTGGCGGTCTGTCATTATGTGGAAACCTCCGGCGACAGCGACATACTCGAGCAGCGTATTGCCTGGCTCGAGGGGCGTTCGCTTCAGGCAGGCGAAGAGTCTGTGTACGAACAGCCCGTTATCAGCGTTATCGAAGATACCCTGTGGCAACACTGCGTCAAAGCCCTTCAGCACGGCCTGCGTTTCGGTCAGCATGGCCTGCCGCTGATGGGCGCGGGGGACTGGAACGACGGCATGAATCGGGTGGGGATCGACGGCAAAGGTGAAAGCGTGTGGCTCGGATTCTTCCTGTACGACGTATTAGAGCGCTTTGCCCTGCTGGCCGACAAGCGGCAGGACACCGGCATCAGCGAACTTTGCCGGACCGCAGCCACACGTTTGCAGACGAGCCTGGAAACCTCTGGCTGGGATGGCGAATGGTACCGGCGCGGATATTTTGACGATGGCACGCCGCTGGGTTCCAAAGCGTCGCAGGACTGCCGGATTGACGCGATTGCTCAAAGCTGGGCCGTATTGTCCGGCGCCACGCGTCAGGATCGTAGCAGTCAGGCCATGAGTGCGCTGGATAAACATCTGGTGGATGACGATGCGGGGCTGATTAAACTGCTTACCCCGCCGTTCGATGGGCATGGCCCGAACCCCGGCTACATTCAGGGGTATCTGCCGGGCGTGCGCGAAAACGGTGGGCAATACACCCACGGCGCCATCTGGGCTGTGATGGCTTTTGCACGCATGGGCAATACCGAACGTGCCTGGCAACTGTGGTCTCTGATCAACCCGGTGAATCACACGCGAACCACCAGCGCCATCGAGAAATATAAAGCCGAACCTTACGTGATGAGCGCCGATGTCTACAGCGTTGAGCCACATCGTGGGCGCGCGGGCTGGAGTTGGTATACAGGCTCCGCGGGTTGGGCTTACCGCTTGCTGACCGAGGAACTTCTGGGGATCAAACGTTACGCTTCGGCCTTCACGGTACATGTCCAACTCCCACAAGACTGGCCGACGGTCAGCATGCGCTACCAGCAGGGCCAAAGTCAGTATCAGATAACCGTTTCACGTGATGGCGGGCCGTATCGGGTGGTCCTGGATGGCCTCACACTACCGGACGACAGGATCCCACTCGTCGATGACGGGCAAAACCATATGGTGGAGATATTTCAGACATAACGCTGATTCACCCGGGACACAGGCCACGTGAAGGAGGCGTGGAGAAGGGAAACTATTTGATTCTCGGTGAGTTATGAACAACACTGCCAGAAACAACACAATAAAGCAGGATTGAGCATGTCTTCCACCCGACCACGCCAGCAGCGCGGCGCGTTTCCGCCTGGAACTCAACACTATGGACGTTCATTGCTGGGCGCACCACTGATCTGGTTCCCCGCCCCGCTCGCCGACCACAACAGCGGGCTGATTATTGCGGGCACGCATGGCGATGAAAACTCATCCATCGTCACCCTTTCCTGCGCGCTGCGCACGTTGGCCCCTGACCTGCGTCGTCATCACGTGGTGTTGACCGTCAACCCTGACGGCTGCCAGTTGGGGTTACGTGCCAACGCTAACGGGGTCGACCTCAACCGTAACTTTCCGGCGGCGAACTGGAAAGCCGGTGAAACGGTTTATCGCTGGAACAGCTCCGCAGAGAGCCGTGACGTGGTGCTGTTGACGGGGGATAACCCCGGCTCCGAGCCAGAAACCGAAGCGCTGTGTCAACTGATCCACAAAATTCACCCGGCGTGGGTGGTGTCGTTCCACGATCCGCTGGCCTGTATTGAAGATCCGCAGCAAACGGTACTGGGCCAATGGCTGGCAGACTACTTTGAACTGCCGCTGGTGACAAGCGTTGGCTACGCGACGCCAGGCTCGTTTGGCAGCTGGTGCGCCGATCTCGGCCTGCACTGCATCACCGCGGAATTCCCGCCGATTTCATCTGATGAAGCGAGCGAAAAATATCTGGCGGCGATGACCGGCCTGCTGCACTGGCATCCGGAATTATCATCAACGCGTTGAGATTTTTTGATTACTTTGCGGCGACAATTCAGCCGATAAAAAACCCGCATGGCCGGAGCGATGCGGGTTCTTTAACAAATCATCTGGTTCGTCAGGCAAAAAACAACCCAGCTACCACGATGACGACAAGCACGACGGCAGCCACGGTATCAATCAACCGTTTAGTTAGCTCGTCCTGCGTTGCGACGCTTTCGTCTTCCCACTCAATCATCTCAGCACCCTCAAATTTGTGACGCGCGTATCCTAAACGTACCTGCGGATGCCGGATGATCGTTTTGTGCCGGATCCCGTTTAAAAATAAACTAACGATTTCATAGGTAAAGCGTGCCGGTGCCAAAGCGCAACGCAGGTTCGGCATCGATTGCCAGCCACGTCGGGCCATCGAGATCGGCAAAGCGTACCTTCGGCGTCAGCGGCAGTGCGGCGCTGATGGCGCGAGAGGTACACAACATACAGCCTAGCATCAGGTCAAAACCCTGCAATTTGGCTTCCGTCGCCAGCGCCAGCGCTTCGGTTAAACCACCGGTTTTATCCAGTTTAATATTGACCATGTCATAGCGTCCGGCGAGTTTCGCCAGGCTTTCGCGGGTGTGACAGCTTTCATCAGCGCAAATCGGCAGCGGGTGAATAAAATTCGCCAGCGCGCCATCTTCCCCTGCGGGTAATGGCTGTTCCAGCATCGCGACGTTCAAATCCGCCAGCAGCTGACAGCGTGAAGCCAGCCCATCGCTGTGCCAGGACTCGTTAGCGTCGACAATCAGCGTGGCCTCCGGGACGGCAGCCCGTATGGCGACCATTCTTTCGCTGATCAGATGGTCATCGAGCTTCACTTTTAACAGCCGAGCGCCCTTATCCCACAGCGCCTTAGCGCTATTTGCCATCTGATCCGGCGTGCCGATCACCACGGTTTGCGCCGTTGTCACCTCGGAGGGTAATTCGCTGCCCACTAAATTAGACAGCGAGCGCCCCACTTTGCGCACCTCAATATCCCACAGCGCACAATCCACGGCGTTGCGCGCCGCGCCTGCGGGCAGAAGCTGCTGCAACGCGTCGCGCGTCAGGCCGGATTCAAGCTGTTCGCCAATGCTGGCAACCTGCGCCATCACCGAGGCAATACTCTCGCCATAGCGCGGATACGGAGTACATTCTCCTGTCCCTGTTACACCGTCTTCCTGGATTTCCACCACCACCACTTTCGCTTCGCTGCGAGCACCGCGGGCGATGACGAATGGCGTATGCAGCGGCCAGGCCTCCTCGTACACTCTCAAACTTCTCATTCCCTGCCCCTCGATTTACCAGCACTAAAAGGATTTGCCGTGTTAACTGTTGATGTCATACACTAGCCGCGACGTTAACTATATGTAAACAGGAAGATAATCATGTCACAAACTGTGCATTTCCAGGGCAACCCCGTTTCCGTTCAGGGCTCCATTCCGCAGGCGGGCGCCAAAGCACCAGCATTCACTCTGGTCGCTAAGGATCTCTCCGACGTCGCACTGAGCCAGTTCGCTGGTAAACGTAAAGTGCTGAACATTTTCCCGAGCATTGATACCGGCGTATGCGCTGCATCCGTGCGTAAATTCAACCAGCTGGCAACCGAACTGAACAACACTGTCGTGCTGTGCATTTCAGCTGACCTGCCGTTCGCCCAGTCCCGCTTCTGCGGTGCAGAAGGCCTGAGCAACGTTGTTACCCTGTCTACCCTGCGTGCGCCAGAGTTCCTCCAGCAGTACGGCGTTGGCATCGCAGACGGCGCGCTGAAAGGCCTGTCTGCTCGCGCGGTCATCGTGCTTGATGAAAACGACAACGTGGTTCTGAGCGAGCTGGTGAACGAAATCACCAACGAGCCGGACTATGAGTCTGCGCTGGAAGCACTGAAAGCCTGATAAAAAATGCCGCCTTCATCACTGAAGGCGGCATCGTATTTACTCTTCGTTTTTCTTCTGACTTAAGCCATATTCCCGCAACTTATTCGCAATCGCCGTATGCGAAACGCCCAGGCGTTTGGCAAGCTTACGGGTGCTCGGATAGCTACGATAAAGCTGGGTCAGCACCGAACGCTCAAAGCGGCTGGTGATATCATCCAGCGAACCTTCCATCGCATCTTCCCCGACCGCCACCGTGGTGGTGTCGTAGTCAGGCAGTAAGATATCCTGCGGGCGCAGCTCGTACCCGTCCAGCTGTGTCAGTGCACGGTATACGGCATTTTTCAGCTGACGCACGTTGCCCGGCCAGCCGTAGCGGGTCAGCACAGTGTTCAAATCAGCGGCCAGTTTCGGACGCGTAATCCCCTGTTCATCGGCAAAACGGGCCACAAACAGCTCCGTCAGCGGCATGATGTCCTGCGCCCGATCGCGCAGCGGCGGCAGATTCAGGGTCAGCACGTTCAGACGATAATAGAGATCTTCGCGGAACAGCCCTTTCTGCACCAGTTCGACGAGGTTCTTCTGGGTAGCGCAAATCACCCGCACATCAACGTGAATTTCGTGGTCTTCACCGACGCGGCGGAACGTACCGTCATTCAGGAAACGCAGCAGTTTGACCTGCATCCCCGGCGACATTTCACCGATTTCATCCAGCAGCACCGAACCGCCGTTGGCCTGCTCAAAGAAGCCTTTTTTGCCTTCCGGCGCATGACCGAACAGTTCGCTTTCGACCGCATCCTCCGGAATCGATGCGCAGTTCAGCGCCAGGTACGGCTTCTGCGCTCGCGGGCTTGCCAGATGGCAGGCGTTGGCCAGCAAATCTTTACCGGTGCCCGTATCACCAACAATCAGCAGCGGTGCGCTCAGCATCGCCAGCTTGCGGGCCTGCTCAACCACATGACGCATTTTTGGGCTGACGGCGATTATCTGACTAAAGGCACTGACGTCCTGGGGGGTCTGGGTTTGCAGCTGACGCCCCATGCGTAATGTAGAGCGCAGCATCACGACGGCGCCCATTAATACGCGCGTGGCATTTTCACCTTCCAGCGTGACCGGGGTAATTTCCAGCAGGAAGTTTTGCCCGTTGATAACCACATGTTCGGCATGCGATTCCACCGGAGAACCCTCCAGCCAGCGCTGGAAGTTGAAGCCGTTGATCAGCTGCGCGGCGTTGTGGCTGCGCAGTTTATCCTGCGACTGACCAAACAGCTGGCAGCTCGCCGGATTCGCCAACTCGACTTTGGTCTTCGTATCCAGCGACAGCACCGGTTCCGGCATCGCTTCCAGTAATGCGCTCAACGCCAGGTGTTCACGTTCCGACGGCATCCACGGCACGGTGCGCACGTCGGTCACTCCGGCAATACGACGGATTTCCGCCATCAGAGTACGGAAGCTGTCAAATTCCAGCTCCGCGAAATTAAGGTAAATTCGGCCAATGGGGTCAATATCGATCCCGCGCAGGTCAATTCCACGCAGCACCAACAGATCGAGTAATTCACGGGTCAGACCAAGACGGTCCTCACAAAAGACTTCAAGACGCATGGGAGTATCACCCTCATAGCCAATAACGCATGGATGATAAGACAGTTCTCCGCCTGCGGGAAGATAGCTGTCAACAATTATTGACAGTATGGCGGAAAATCAGGCTCTTTGCCGTAAACACGGCGGGTAAAGCACAAAGGGACAAGGCCAGAAGTGATTTTTGGGGAGGCGGTAAAGTGACATTTTCCCTCTCAGTGAAGAGAGGGAATAATGGCAAACGAAACGTTAAGCCGGTTTCTTATTGATGGTTTCTTTCAACTGCCCGATAAGCTCCCGGCGGAAATCGCCAAGCTTCGGTTTGTCGTTATCGATCCACGGCAGCGGGCGGCAGACTTCCATTGCTTTAATGCCCAGGCGCGCGGTCAGCAGACCAGCACCTATCCCCTGCGCCGCACGGGCGGAGAGACGCGCCGCCAAATCCTGCGACATCCAGTCCATGCCGACTTCGCGCACCAGTTCACTGGCTCCGGCGAAGGCAATATTTAACAGCACCAGGCGGAACAGGCGCAAGCGGCTGTAATAACCCAGTTCAATGCCGTACAACATGGCGATGCGGTTGATCAGGCGCAGGTTGCGCCAGGCGATAAACGCCATATCCACCAGCGCCAGCGGGCTGACGGCAATCATCAGCGTTGATTCTGCCGCCGAGCGGCTGATTTCACGCCGCGCCTGGGCGTCCAGTACCGGCTGCACGATATGGGAATACAACGTGACCACTTCCCGGTCGTTCTGCGTTTCGTGAATCGCCGCGTACCAACGCTGGAGTGCGGGGTGCGATTTGTCGATTCCGGCCTGCGCGGCAAGCTGTTCGCAGAACGCCCGCCCTTTGCCGGTACCGTGACTATGCAGCAGGTCACGCGCTTCATCACGCTCTTCTGCCCGCTGTCGCAAGCGCCACAGGCGCCGCCATTCGGTAGCCACGGACCCCACGCCAGCGCCGATGATCAAGGCCCCGGCCGCATATCCGCCGAGCGCCACCCAATCCTGGGTTTGCCAGGCGTGCATCGTCGACTGCACACCCTGCGCCACCACGCTAATGCCGAAAATACTCAGCCCCGCAGTGACCATCCGTCGCCACAGGCTGCGTTTCGGGCGCAGCGCCGCTTCGACCACGGCCTCGGCCTGCCCTTCGTCCTCCAACGGATCGTCAATCACCGTTGGCGCAAAGTTTTCGGCCTGGCTCCGTTCAAAGGTTTGCGCCCCACGCAGGTGCTCTGTTTGGTCCTTTTCCAGCGGCCCGGCGAAATCGATACGCGGTTTTAACGGTTCGCTCATCGCAATTTATCTCCAATCAAAAACTCCAGTGCCGCATCAAGACGAATGTGCGGCAGCGGTTTATCGACGTCCATCGTCTGTGGGCGAAACGCCTCAAATTGAAAGCCCTGCTGTTCCCAGAATGCCTGACCTGGCAAACGGGCGGGTACTTCGCCCGGATACACCGTCAGCGGTTCGCCGTCGCTCAGGCGGTTGCCGCGCAGTGCAGGAATTTTCTCGCCATTGACGTCAATCAGCCCGCTTTGTGTGGCCTGCACTGACGCAAGACCCAGACAGTCCATGCTGATGCCTTCAAACGCCGCGTTCTGCCAGGCATCCTGAATCAGCTGTTGCAACAGGGAAACCATGTTCGCATGCTGATCGACGGTGACGTGATCGGCTTTAGTTGCGGCAAACAGCAGTTTGTCGATGACCGGGGAAAACAGGCGACGGAACAGCGTGCGCTGCCCGTAATGGAAGCTTTGCATCAATTGCGTCAGCGCCAGACGCATGTCGTTGAACGCCTGCGGCCCGCTGTTCAACGGCTGCAGGCAATCGACCAGCACAATCTGGCGGTCAAAACGTAGGAAGTGATTTTTATAGAAGTCTTTCACCACGTGTTCGCAGTAATAGTCAAACCGCGCCCGCAGCATTCCGGCGTTGGTGTGTTTGTCAGCCTGCGCCAGTTTGGCCTCACCTGTGGCATCCACATCCGGCCACGGGAAGAACTGTAAGGCCGGTGCGCCTGCCATTTCGCCCGGCAGCACAAAGCGGCCTGGCTGAATGAAGTGCAAACCTTCCTGTTTGCAGGCGTGCAGGTAGTCGGTCCACGCCTGGCTGATTTCCGCCAGACGGTTTTCGTCTGCCGGTGCCAGTGGGTCAAGCCCTTCGCACAGCTGACGCCAGCGGGCTGACCACTCGGCCCGTTGGCCGGTCAGCAGGCCCGTCATCTGCCGTGACCAGCTCAGGTAGTCCTGCGCCAGCATCGGCAAATCCAGCAGCCATTCGCCCGGATAATCGACGATTTCCAGGTACAGCGTGGAGGTGTCTTTGAAGTGGCGCAGTAAGGAATCGTTAGAACGAAAACGCAGCGCCAGACGAATCTCGCTCACACCACGCGTCGGCGTCGGCCACATCGGCGGCGTGCCGTACAACTGCGCCAGGCCTTCGTCGTAGGTAAAACGCGGAATACCGTAGTCGCGCTGCGGCACGCGTTTCACGCCAAGCAACCGTTCCTCACGTACCGCGCTCAGCAGCGGCAAACGCGCGCCTGCATGCAGATTCAGCAGTTGATTCACCATCGCGGTGATAAACGCGGTTTTGCCGCTACGGCTAAGCCCGGTCACCGCCAGGCGCAGATGTCGATCCACGCCGCGATTGAGCAGTGCATTAAATTCGGTTTTGAGTCGCTTCATCGCCATCCAATTGCGTCCTGAAGAGTAAACATGTAGTGAAGGATATTACATGGGGGCGATGCGGAAAGATCAAAGGTAAAAAAGACTTAAACGCAGGTACCTCCCCGATTGCGCCACGGTTTGCTATTTCAGGTTACGTGAGATGCGGTTAGCAAAACGTGCCAGTACCGGTTCAAGCGCCACCGCCAGCAGCATTTTAATCGGGCGGCGAGCGACGGATTTGATAGCCCAACCGGCAACGCCCGCCGGGCCGTAACGCAATGCGGTCAGCAAAACCAGCTTACCCGCGATTTTCAGACCGGGTTTCACTTTCTGCCCGGTACGTTGCCATGTTGAATTCATCAAATACCTCTCAGTTACAGCTGGCGAAAACGGCTACGCAGCGAAAAAGTGTCGGAGGTGACGTAGCGCTCCATTTCACGCAAACGCTTTTCACCCGCCGCCAGCTCGGCATCCACCGCGTTCAGCAGTTCGCCGCTGGACGGCATTTTTTCGCCGTACATTTCGTTGTCAGGGATCGGGTCGAGGGCAAACGTCATTATGATGTATGCCACCACCACGAAGAAAAACAAGCCAAAAATCATGGCCAGCACGGTAATCAGACGCACCAGTTTCACCGGAACGTCGAGCCAGTGTGCAATCCCGGCACACACGCCCTTCACCATGCCCTGCTGTGGAATTCGCCACAGCTTCTTACTGAAATCTAGTCCCGCCATTATTGTTCTCTCCAGTTCGGATGTTCCGCGTCGAGAATGTGTTCCAGCGCCTGAATGCGTTCCCGCATCCGTTTCGCCTCATCCGTCAGCTGCGCTAAACGCTGCTGCTCGCTTTGCGACAAATCAGCGCCGGAGCGGTTGCTGTAATGCAGCCACAGCCAGACCGGCAGGACAAACAACACAAACAACGTCAACGGTATGGCCAGAAAAAGCGCGCTCATGGGGTCTCCTTACAGATGATGAGCGGCGGTACGTTCAGCACCGCCTGAAAATGATTATTCGTCATTCTGTTTCATTTTGGCGCGTAACTCAGCGATTTGCGCGCTGATGTGGTCATCGGCCTTCAGTTCTGCAAACTGCTGATCCAGCGTTTTCTGTTTGCCGAAACCGTGGCTTTCCGCTTCGGCTTCCATATGGTCGATACGGCGTTCGAAGGACTCAAAACGCGCCATCGCTTCGTCGATTTTGCCGCTATCCAGCTGACGACGCACATCGCGGGAAGAACTCGCCGCCTGGTGACGTAAGGTCAGCGCCTGCTGACGAGCACGGGTTTCGCTGAGTTTATTTTCCAGCTCACCGATCTCTTTTTTCATGCGGGTCAGCGTTTCATCGACCAGCGTGATTTCACCTTCCAGCGTGCCGATAATGTCGGTCAGTTTCTGTTTTTCGATCAGCGCCGCACGCGCCAAATCTTCTTTCTCTTTACGCAGCGCCAGTTCGGCTTTTTCCTGCCATTCGGCTTGCTGCGCGTTGGCCTGCTCTACGCGGCGAGTCAGCTGTTTCTTTTCTGCCAGCGCGCGGGCCGAAGTGGAACGCACTTCCACCAGCGTGTCTTCCATTTCCTGAATCATCAGGCGGACCAGTTTTTGCGGATCTTCAGCCTTCTCCAGCAGTGAATTGATGTTGGCGTTCACGATGTCGGCAAAACGAGAAAAAATACCCATAATTCAAATCCTCATACGTTCAGTTCTGTTATCGGGCATGGCCCTGCTGATGAGATAATACAAATGCCGTGCCAACTTTTTATGTTATTGATTTTACACGCACTGGTTGAATTGTATCTCTCGCACGGCTACAGTGAGATGGCGAATTACACCAACTAGTGGCGAATTTCATCATGGCAGAATACAAGGACAACCTGCTCGGCGAAGCGAATAGCTTTCTCGAGGTACTGGAACAGGTTTCACGGCTGGCGCCGCTGGATAAGCCCGTGCTGGTTATCGGCGAACGCGGTACCGGGAAAGAGCTTATTGCCAACCGCCTGCACTTTCTTTCTTCACGCTGGCAAGGCCCGTTTATCTCGTTGAACTGCGCGGCGCTGAATGAAAACCTGCTCGACTCTGAGCTTTTCGGCCATGAAGCGGGCGCCTTTACCGGCGCGCAGAAACGCCATCCGGGGCGATTTGAACGCGCCGACGGCGGCACGCTATTCCTCGACGAACTGGCAACCGCCCCGATGCTGGTGCAGGAGAAATTACTGCGGGTGATTGAGTACGGCGAACTGGAGCGCGTGGGCGGCAGCCAACCGCTGCAGGTCAACGTGCGTCTGGTGTGCGCCACCAATGCCGATTTGCCACAGATGGTCAGCGACGGAACCTTCCGCGCTGACCTCCTTGACCGTCTGGCGTTTGACGTAGTGCAGCTTCCACCGCTGCGCGAACGGCAAACGGATATCATGCTGATGGCGGAACACTTTGCGATTCAGATGTGTCGCGAGCTAAACCAGCCTCTGTTTCCTGGCTTTACCGACCACGCGCGCGAAACCCTGCTCAGCTATCGCTGGCCGGGAAATATTCGTGAACTTAAGAACGTGGTGGAACGGTCGGTTTATCGCCACGCCAGTTTCGAAGAGCCGCTGGATAACATCATCCTCGACCCGTTCCAGCGCCCGGTCACGGTGGAAGACGTGGCTGAAACCCACGCCCTTTCTCTGCCGCTGGATTTACGGGAGTTTCAGCAGCAGCAAGAAAAAGGCCTGTTGCAGCAAGCGCTACAACAGGCCCGATTCAATCAGAAAAAAGCGGCTGAACTACTGGGACTTACCTACCATCAGTTACGTGCGTTGTTGAAGAAGCATCAGCTCTGACGCTTATTTCTATCGTGATTTCATTATTGCCTCTGGTTGAACAGGGGCATCAGGCCAGCTATTCTCAGCATAAAGTGCTTCCTGGGGAGTACATTTAGAATATTCAATGGAAATATTTGCACGTTGAATTAATTAAAGAGTTACATATAAAATACAGATTATATAATACATTTTAAATTCTGGATTTAAAAAAATATCATCTGTAATATACCCCACAACAATTTACTTGGGGAGTAGACATGGCTAACATAATTTATGCAACGATTACAGGTAATAAGCAGGGATTGATTTCGGCTGGTTGTTCAACTCTTGATTCAATCGGAAACAAATGCCAAAAGGGACATGAGGATCAGATTTTCATATTTGAATTCCTCAATCTTATGACCCGCGAAAGCAACATTCAACTCCACCCTATTCAAATCAGAAAACCTATCGATAAATCAACACCACTTTTAGCTTTAGCCATGAATCAGAATGAACGTCTGAACTGTGAGTTTGTATTCTATAGAATGAACTCATCTGGAGGCCTTGAAATTTTCTTTAAAATAAAACTACACGAAGCCACGTTAACTGAAATTAGAATGTTCAGCCCTAACTCATTAACCCACAACGAACTCTAGTCTGATGAAAGCATTTCTCTTAAATATCAATCAATCAGTTGGGAACATGTATTAGCAGGAACAAGCTCCTACAGTATTTGGGAAGATAGAGTGTATTAATTATGGGAACGTCTGCGATAGCGCATTTAAAATACGATTTAGATAATTATGTTTTAGACCTACAACGGACTGCCACACTGGCCTCATCATATTTCATTGAAAATTATCAAATTAGAAGAGAGTATCTGCGCGACATTGATGAGTTTATACGCGATATAAATAGACGATTTCGCAATACATTTGATATTAACGAACGTATGAGGATAATTGCAGAAGCCCGTGCGGAAAGTGAAATGGCTAGACGTGAGTATCAAATTTTACGGCAAGGAAATTATACCAAATACATCATAACTGAGATATTTGAAGATCAAGGATTGATAAAATATGCAAAAATAACGGGTGGGGTCGTCGTAGGTGGCGCACAGGCCTTGGGAGGAATTAGTATTTATAATGCTGGTAAAAGACTTCATTTAAGAAGAATGAAATCGATCGGAATTACGTTGATTGCTCATGGTGCGAATAATATATTTGAATCAATTACGCCGCTATTATATGAACACCAAGAAACAGGCCCTCTTCGAGATCTTTATCGCTTTGCAGCAAAACAGTTGGGTTATGAAAATTATAATGGTGACTTTGCATATAGCATGGTGGATTTTTCAATTACAGCATATTCAGCTTATAAAGGACTTATTATAAAAGAAAGCCCTCTACGCATAGCAAGCAGAGGGTTGCTAGAAAAACCTGGAACCGGTAAATTATTTCACTACATTAGGCAAGATAGCATTACCAAATGGGAGAATAAGAATACAATAATGAAGATATTTCAGACTGGGTCATCCATTAAAACATTCAAAGCTACATTTTATGATGACGGTTATAAATATGATGAAAGCGAATAGTCGTCATACACAATAAAGATATTATTTAAGCAAGGTTGAAATATTTTTATCTATTATTTACAAGTTAGGGTGGGGTAATCATGTAAACAAACATTTTCAATCTTAGCTTAATTAATTTTAATGTGGTTGCCATTATGATTTTTTTAACCACACTATTTCTAATTACCACTCCTATTATTATAAGCAGACTTATAACGAACATTGCAAACGTACCTTTTGTTAATCCATGCACATATAACATTGCACTAACATTAATCAATCCCATAAAAGTCACCAGAAAAAAAGCACTACTCACAGCATCTGCAATCACGAGAATGTAATTTTCAAAGGTTTCATCAACCGAAACTATAGCGCCCCTCCCATATACCTCACGTATAGCCTTGACATATGAGTTTTTCATCTCCAATAACTCCCTGTATGAAAAGCAATTGGTTAATATTAGTTCTCTCGCTTTCATTTTAAATTCCATGTAAGTAATATCTTAATCGTAATCTCGTTAGCCCAACGTCAAGGTTGCCACCCGCGAACTCGACATTTAGCGTATCATTTTAAATGTCACCTTAATCGAATATTATGATATGCACAATTCATAGCTTTCCCTTTTTCTATAAACATAGATATCTCTGTATTTGTCTGTACCGAGAGTTTTGACATTATCACTGAAGTTGGGGAATAAAATTGAGCTAAGTCATTTGTTGCGGTAAGTGCAAAACACGTCGAAAAAAAAGACCTGCTAAAGCAGGCCAGAACTCATCAATAAAAGCGGCGGAGCTGTTGGGTATAATTTTTCACCAACTGC
Source organism: Scandinavium hiltneri (assembly GCF_024764835.1). Taxonomy (GTDB): domain Bacteria; phylum Pseudomonadota; class Gammaproteobacteria; order Enterobacterales; family Enterobacteriaceae; genus Scandinavium; species Scandinavium hiltneri. Next base: position 252,235 of record NZ_JALIGE010000069.1, read on the forward strand.
GAGCTTTGCTGAAAAAGCATCAGCTCTGAGTATGCCTTTGCCCGGCGCCGCTATGCTTGCGCGGTTTTCTCAGCAACGCTGCGCTCGCCAGCATTGAACTCAGACACAGCGCGCTGTTGAATAACAGCGCATATTGTGCGGCGTGAGCCATGCCTAGCGGTAACAGCATGGCGTAAATCGATGCCGTGACCGCAATGCCCATCGCCCCACCCAGAGAACTGCCCATTTTGTAGATACCGGAGGCAACACCTACTTTATCTTCTGGCGCGTTCACTACGGCAGTATCGGTGGACGGCGTGGCATAACAGCCGAGTCCCAATCCCAGCAAAATGTAGCTGAAGAAAACAATGCCGATATAAACCGTTTTATCGAGGAAAGTGCAGGAGATGAGCGCCACGCCGACGAAAGCAATCACCGGGCCGAACATCATTGGCAGACGCGCCCCGTAACGCTGAAGCAGCTTTTCACCGACGCGGATCATCACCAGCACCGTGACCAGATACCCCATCGTCATCATGCCTGTCTGGAACGCCGACATGTGATGCCCCTGCTGCAGCCAGATACTGGTGATCATCAGCGTGCCGATGCAGCCGTTAAGCATAAAGTTCGACAGCACCGCCCCGCTGTAGGCACGATTTTTAAACAGCGCAAAATCAATCAGCGCCTCATCGCCTTTGCGTAAACCCGAACGAATGAACCACAGCGTCGCCAGCACCGCTCCGCTCAGCATGGAGAGCGACAAGCCGCTGCTCCATCCCCAGCTGTGACCTTTGGTGATAAACAGATTCAGCATCACCAGCGCGGTAACAAAACTGAACAGACCGCCGAGATCCAGCTTACGGTTTTGTGCACTTTCACTGCGGCTTTCCGGCGTCCCACGAATCAACAAAAAGGACACCAGCGCTGCCACCATCGAGAACACGAAAATCCAGCGCCAGCCCAGACCGGTAGCGATTGCACCTCCGACGAAGGAGCACAGACCACTGCCGCCCCAGGAGCCAATCACCCAGAAGCTGATCGCCCGCTGACGGGCCTTGCCTTCGTAACAGGTTTTAATCAGCGCCAGGGTGGCTGGCATGATACATGCCGCTGACAGCCCCTGAAGCACCCTGCCCGCCAGAAACAGCACCGCGCCATGCGACATTACCAGAAATCCGCTGCCGACGATGCTGAAGACCAGGCCAATAACGGTCAGACGTACACGCCCGAATTTATCTGCGAGTCCGCCACTTGCCACTACAAAGCAGCCGCAGAATAAACCACTGAGGCTGACCGCCAGGGTCAGCGTTTCGAGAGAAATATCAAGACTGCTTTTCATCGCCGGAACCACGTTTATCACCGACTGGGCAAACAGCCAGAAGGTCAAAACGCTCAGAACAATGCCTATCAGCAGCCGGTCATTACCGGCAAACGGATGGGTTTCTGTCAGGGGAACGGTACTCATCGTGCGGCCCTCCTTCGTGTTCGGTCATCAACGCAAATAGTGTTCGGTCAGCCCGCTCCACAATGCCGCACCGGTGATGAGGATCTTGTCGTTGAAGTCATATCCCGGGTTATGCACCATGCAGCGATCCGGCTCGTCGCCCGCGCCGATGGTGAAATAGCAGCCGTTCGGGTTCTTTTCGAGCATGAAGGCGAAATCTTCGCTACCCATAAACGATCCGATGGTAACCACTTCATCTTTGCCAAACAGATCGCCCGCTACGCTGCGCACCATGTCGTTTGCGGCCGGATCGTTTTTCAGCACCGGGCTGCCGTTGACGTGCGTCAGAGTCGCCGTGGCGTTAAAGCTTTCCGCCTGGGCGATGGCGATGTCATGAATGCGCTGCAGCACGGTCTGACGCACTTTTTCGCTGAGGGTACGCACCGTGAGTTTCATCAGCACTTTTTCGTTGATGATGTTCGGCGCATGTCCGGCCTGGATGCTGCCGACGGTGACAACCGCTGGCTCGAACGGCGTGATGTTGCGCGACACAATCGACTGCAGCGCCACGGTGATATGGCACGCCACGAGAGTGGCATCCACGGTGTGTTCTGGCACCGCTCCATGGCCGCCCTTACCCGTCACTTCGATGTGCAGCGTGTCGGATGAGGCCATCATTGCGCCATCGTGCAGGCCAATTTTGCCGATTTTTTGCGACGGCATGTTGTGCAAGCCGAAAATATGGTCGCAAGGAAACTTATCGAATAGACCGTCCTCAACCATTACGCGCCCGCCGTACAGTAGTTCTTCCGCAGGCTGGAAAATCACGTGCAGCGTGCCGCTGAAATTACGCGTACGCGCCAGATATTCCGCCGCATACAGCAACGTTGTGGTGTGACCATCGTGGCCGCAGCCGTGGAATTTACCGTCTGTTTTACTGGCCCACTCTTTGCCACTGCTTTCCTGCATCGGCAGCGCATCCATGTCGGCGCGGATACCAAGCCGTTTGCTGCCGCTGCCCACTTTCAGGGTGCCGACCACGCCGGTGCCTGCCAGGCCACGATGCACTTCATATCCCCATTTGGTCAGCAGGCGTGCAACCTGATCGCTGGTTTGATGTTCTTCGAAGCCAATTTCCGGATGCTGATGAAAGTGACGGCGCAGTTCGATGAACTGCTCTTCGGTGTCCTGCAGCGCTTCAACAATTGGATGTGTCATTTTTGTTATCCCTTTATTGCTTCACAGTGATAATGTCGAGTTTATGCCGTGACAATCCCGGTAAAGTGCGTTTTTTTGTTGTGAAGTAACGCATTCTTAATGACTGTTTTTCATATAATTCGGTTATGACAAAAAACAACATGCTCTATTTTGTCTTGATGTGAGGTGAGTCATGGATCAAAGCGGCAGCGAGTTTGCAGTTACAGTTCTGGACGTGCGGCAGCTCAGCCAGGAAGAAAACAATGGCCTGACGCTGCTGTGGATGCTGGAAGGCAGCGCGGAGCTGCAAACCCAGGAACGGCGACAAACGCTCGAGGCCGATAGTCTGATCGTTATCAACCGTAATCAACGGTGGCAGATTTCGAGCGACGCCCCTAACGCCACATTACAGGTCACGCTTTCCGGCCATTGGCTTACGCGGCTGTACAGCGACATTTTTACCCATGACTACCACATTCCCGATGAAACCAGCGGCAGCTGGCCGCAGTGCGATGAGCTGCGACATTTATTACGCCAGCTCTTAGTCGTTACCCTGATTAATCACCAGAGCCGCTATCGTCTGGAGGCCAACCGATGGCTCGGCGAAATCCTGCTATTACTGACCACCCGTTTTCAACAACCGGCACGCATTAGCCAGCGGGTAGACAATCCAGGCTGGAGCAAGCGAATTACGCAAGTCGTGGAACGCATAGATGCCAGCTATACCCGGCGCATTACCCTGGCGGAAATTGCCACGGCAGAGTTTGTGTCCGAAGCCTGGCTTTCCCGGCTGTTTCGCAAGGAAGTCGGAGTCAGTTTTATGCAGTACATCACCACTCTGCGACTTGAAAAGGCGGCGGATGCGCTGCGTATGACCAACCGCCCGCTGCACCAGATTGCCCTGGAGCAAGGGTTCGCCAGCACGCGCATGATGAGCGACCTGTTTCGTCGCCATCACAATATGACCCCGCGTGAGTTCCGCCGCCTGCGGCAGAATACGGCAGCTGGGGCTCGCCCACGGATGAGCGCCAGCAACAGCCTGTTTCCGGTAGCGGTCGACCGATTGTTCAGCCTGTTGAATGAGCCGGAAACGCGGGGCTGGGAGCCGTCGCCGTTGACGCTACATCAGCAGCAGGAACGCGTCGTTGATTTACGTGATTTTGACTCGCACGTCGCCCCGCTTCGCCACACGCGAGTGATGATTACCCTGCGCGAACTCGACGATTTGCTGCGCGAAGACGTGCGCCGGGAACTGGAAACGCTCAACGCGCAGATCCCGATTTACGGGATCGACATCACTGAACCGTTCCTGAGCAGCCGCCTGTTTGCCACCGGCTGGGACGATCCGCTGATGGCGGGCTACGCCTGCTGGTATAACCTGCATCAGATTTTCATCTGGCTGGCGGAGAAAAAATGGACCGTGCTGCTGCATACGGGGCTGACAACGCGAGCCGATTTGCTGCGTCATTTCCTGCAACAGTCGGTCAACCATTTTCCTGCGGAGGTGACCGCGGGCTGGCAGTTCGTCTGGCACTGGTCGTCGCAGGCCAGCGAGGATGCACGGCAAAACGTCTGGCAGACGCAACGTTCGACGCTCAGTGAATTCCTGCCGCGTGCCAAATTTGGCCTGTGGCACCGCTTTGCGGTGAACAGTTTGCCCGAGCACGACGAGGCGCTTTATACCTCATCAATATTAAAGCAGGCCGATTTTCTGGCCTGCCCGGCAGATGCCAATGAACTGCTGGATTTGGCACAACTCGACCCTGCCCGCCTGGCATCGACGGAAAACTACCCGATACAAAAGATTCGGCAAATTCAAACTGCGCTTCGCCAGCAGCAACGTACCCTGCCGCTGTGGCTGCTCTCCTGGAACACGCTAACCGGCAATACCCGCGCCACCAACGGCTGGTTTTTCCGCGGCGCGCTGTTGATGCACAATTTATTGGGACTGTCGGAACAGGTCTGGCTGGCGGGGTTCTGGCTCAATTCAGGTTTGCAGGGCGAAGCGCGCGCCAACGACACGCTCGACACGTCAAGCCTGGCGCTGCAGTACAACCACGGCCTGCCGCGACCCATTTATTGGGTGCTGTGGCTTTGGCAAAGGCTGCATGGCGAAGTGCTGGTTAACGACAAAAATCTGCTGCTGTTGCGCCACGAGGGACGTTACCAGCTGCTGCTGCGCAACACGATGGTTTTCAACCCATGGCTGTCCAGCGAGGAAGCCTTTATTCAACGCTTTCGCCAGCAGTACCGCATTCAGCTGCAAGGGCTCAGCGGAAAATGGCGCATCAAATCGCATCTTTACGACCAGCATAACGGCGCGCTCTACCCGCTGCTGGACGCGTTCGCCGTCGCCAGCGGCCCTGACGAAGAAGTATGGCGCTGGGTCCGCCATAAAGCGCGCCCTACGCTCGACGTGCGTGACGAACAATTGCACGACAGCTGGCAAATCGCCGACTCGCTGGAGAGCAACGCTCTGGTGCTTTATGAGTTAACCCCACTAACCTGATGACTTTTGCAGCGGTTAGTCGCAGAGTTTTGTACCAGGCCGCCTTAAGTGCGATACACTTTGCAGATCGGTCTGAATTATGAAGAAATTATGCGCCTGAAATTATCATCTTTACTGGCAGTGATGGGGTTACTGTGCGGCAGCGCGATGGCTGCCACGCCGCCCACATTGGCACCGCATGGCGACATCCGCGACAGCGGTTTCGTCTACTGCGTCAGCGGCCAGGTAAATACCTTTAACCCGCAGAAAGCGGGCAGCGGCCTGATTGTCGACACCCTTGCGGCACAAATTTACGACCGCCTGTTAGACGTTGACCCGTATACCTACCGTCTGGTACCGGAGCTCGCCGAGAGCTGGGAAGTGCTGGATAACGGCGCAACCTACCGCTTCCATTTGCGCAATGGTGTACAGTTCCAGAAAACGTCATGGTTCCAGCCCACGCGCGCGCTGAATGCCGATGACGTCGTCTTTACCTTCGAACGCATTTTTAACCGCAATCATCCCTGGCATAACGTCAACGGGCCAAATTTCCCCTATTTCGACAGTCTGCAGTTTGCTGATAGCGTCGAAAGCGTGCGCAAACTCGACGGCCACACCGTTGAATTTCGCCTGAAACGCCCGGACGCCTCGTTCCTGTGGCATTTAGCCACGCACTACGCCTCGGTGATGTCCGCCGAATACGCGGCGAATCTCACTAAAATCGGCAAGCAGGAATTGATGGACCGCCAGCCAGTCGGCACCGGACCTTATCAGCTTGATGAATACCGCGCCGGGCAGTACATTCGCCTGCAGCGCCATCCGGGATTCTGGCGCGGTGAACCATTGATGCCGCAGGTGGTGGTGGATTTAGGCTCTGGCGGCACCGGGCGTCTGTCCAAACTGCTGACCGGGGAGTGCGACGTACTCGCCTGGCCTGCTGCCAGCCAGCTCACTATTCTGCGCGACGATCCGCGTTTACGTTTGACGCTGCGCCCTGGCATGAACATCGCCTACCTGGCGTTTAATACCGATAAGCCGCCGATGAACAATCCGGCGGTGCGACACGCGCTGGCGCTGGCCATCAATAACCAGCGTCTGATGCAGTCGATTTATTACGGCACCGCCGAAACCGCCGCGTCAATTCTGCCGCGCGCATCGTGGGCCTACGATAATGAAGCTAAAATTACCGAATACAATCCAGCGAAATCGCGCGAGCAGTTGAAAGCGCTGGGTCTGGAAAATCTGACGCTGCGCCTGTGGGTGCCGACCACCTCTCAGGCGTGGAACCCAAGTCCGCTGAAAACCGCCGAACTGATTCAGGCCGATATGGCTCAGGTGGGCGTGAAAGTGATCATCGTTCCGGTGGAAGGTCGCTTCCAGGAAGCCCGCCTGATGGACATGAACCACGATCTGACCCTCACCGGCTGGGCGACGGACAGTAATGACCCCGACAGCTTCTTCCGCCCGCTGCTGAGCTGCGCGGCGATTGGCTCCCAGACTAACTTTGCGCATTGGTGTAACCGCGAGTTTGACACCGTGCTGCAAAAGGCGCTGGCCTCACAACAGCTGGCTTCGCGCATCGACGCGTACGACGAAGCACAGCGGATTCTGGCCAAAGAATTGCCTGTACTGCCGCTGGCCTCATCGCTGCGGTTGCAGGCCTATCGATACGATATCAAAGGCCTGGTGCTGAGCCCGTTCGGCAATGCCTCCTTTGCCGGCGTGTCGCGTGAAAAACAGGAAGAGGTGAAAAAACCATGATCATTTTTACCCTTCGCCGCCTGCTTTTACTGATGGTGACGCTGTTTCTCCTGACCTTCGTCGGCTTCAGCCTGAGCTACTTCACACCTCATGCGCCGTTACAAGGTGCATCGCTCTGGAACGCCTGGCTGTTCTGGTTCGAAGGTCTGCTGCACTGGGACTTCGGTGTGTCCAGCATCAACGGGCAACTGATTTCTGAGCAACTGAAAGACGTGTTCCCGGCGACCATGGAACTGTGCATTCTGGCCTTTGGTTTTGCACTGCTGGTCGGCATCCCGGTCGGGATGGTGGCGGGCATCATGCGCAACAAATGGCAGGACAACACCATCAGTGCCTTCGCCCTGCTCGGCTTCTCCATTCCCGTGTTCTGGCTGGCGCTGCTGCTGACGCTGTTCTTCTCATTAACGCTGGGCTGGCTGCCTGTTTCCGGGCGTTTCGACCTTTTGTATGAGGTGAAAAATGTCACCGGTTTTGCGCTGATCGATGCGTGGCTGTCGGATTCTCCCTGGCGCGATGAAATGATCATGAGCGCCCTGCGCCACATGGTGCTGCCTGTGCTGACGTTGGCCGTCGCACCGACCACCGAAGTGGTCCGTCTGATGCGCCTGAGCACCATTGACGTCTACGACACCAACTATGTGAAGGCGGCGGCAACGCGCGGCGTTTCTCGCTTTACGATTTTGCGTCGCCACGTGCTGCACAATGCCCTGCCGCCGGTTATTCCGCGTCTCGGCCTGCAGTTTTCCACCATGCTGACGCTGGCGATGATCACCGAAATGGTGTTCAGCTGGCCGGGCCTTGGCCGTTGGATGATTAACGCCATTCGCCAGCAGGACTATGCGGCAATTTCCGCAGGTGTAATGGTGATTGGTGCGCTGGTCATTATTGTGAACGTGATTTCTGATATTTTGGGCGCCATGGCTAACCCGTTGAAACATAAGGAATGGTATGCCTTACGATAGCGTCTATCTGGAAAAACGCCCACCTGGTGTGATGCGCACCGTCTGGCGTAAATTCTACGGCGATACGACCGCGATGATTGGCCTGTACGGCTGCGCGGGTCTGGCGCTGTTGTGTGTTTTCGGCACCTGGTTTGCACCTTACGGTATCGATCAGCAGTTTTTAGGCTATCAGCTGCTGCCACCATCGTGGTCCCGCTACGGTGAAGTGTCGTTCTTCCTTGGCACCGACGATCTCGGGCGCGATGTGCTGAGCCGTCTGCTCAGCGGCGCGGCTCCGACCGTTGGCGGCGCCTTTGTCGTCACCCTCGGCGCTACGATTTTTGGGCTGGTGCTCGGCGCGTTTGCCGGTTCCACCCGCGGCCTGCGCTCGGCGGTGCTGAACCATATTCTCGATACCCTGCTCTCTATACCGTCCCTGCTGCTGGCAATTATTGTCGTCGCTTTCTCAGGGCCGCATTTGCTGCACGCGATGTTCGCCGTCTGGCTGGCGCTGCTGCCGCGCATGGTGCGCTCGGTTTACAGCATGGTGCATGACGAACTGGAAAAAGATTACGTGGTTGCCGCCCGTCTGGACGGCGCCACCACGCGTAACATTCTGTGGTATGCGGTGCTGCCTAACATCGCCGCGGGCCTGGTGACTGAAATCACCCGCGCGCTGTCGATGGCAATCCTCGATATCGCCGCGCTGGGCTTTCTCGATTTGGGCGCACAACTCCCTTCCCCGGAATGGGGCGCGATGCTGGGCGATGCGCTGGAATTGATTTATGTCGCGCCGTGGACCGTGATGCTACCAGGGGCGGCAATTATGATCAGCGTACTGCTGGTGAACCTGCTGGGCGACGGTATTCGCCGCGCCATTAACGCGGGGGTGAGATAATGCCATTACTTGATATTCGCAATTTGACCATCGAATTTCGCACCAGCGAAGGCTGGGTGAAAGCGGTAGACCGCGTCAGCATGACCCTCGCTGAAGGCGAAATTCGTGGACTGGTGGGTGAATCAGGCTCGGGCAAAAGCCTTATTGCAAAAGCGATATGCGGCGTGACCAAAGAGAACTGGCGCGTTACTGCCGACCGTATGCGCTTTGATGATATCGACCTGCTCCGTCTGTCCAACCGTGAACGTCGTAAGCTCGTCGGCCATAACGTGTCGATGATTTTCCAGGAGCCGCAGTCCTGTCTTGATCCATCCGAGCGTATTGGACGTCAGTTGATGCAAAACATCCCCAGTTGGACCTACAAAGGCCGCTGGTGGCAACGCGTCGGCTGGCGTAAACGTCGTGCGATTGAACTGCTGCACCGCGTCGGTATTAAAGACCATAAAGATGCGATGCGCAGCTTCCCGTATGAACTAACGGACGGCGAATGTCAGAAGGTGATGATTGCCATTGCGCTGGCTAATCAGCCGCGTTTACTGATTGCCGATGAGCCGACCAACGCCATGGAGCCGACCACTCAGGCACAGATTTTCCGCCTGCTCAGCCGACTCAACCAGAACAACAACACCACCATTTTGCTCATCAGCCACGACCTGCAAATGCTGAGCCAATGGGCGGACAAAATTAACGTGATGTACTGCGGGCAAACGGTTGAAACTGCGCCGAGTGAAGATCTGGTGAGCATTCCGCATCACCCGTACACTCAGGCGCTGATCCGTGCGATGCCGGACTTTGGCCGCTCAATGCCGCATAAAAGTCGTCTGAATACGATGCCCGGCGCCATTCCGCTGCTGGAATCGCTGCCGATTGGCTGTCGTCTGGGGCCGCGCTGCCCTTACGCACAGCGCAAATGCATTGAAAGACCGCAGCTGACCGGCGCGAAAAACCATCTTTTCGCCTGTCATTTCCCGCTGAACATGGAGAAAGAGTGAAATGGTCGAGACCCTGCTGGAAGTCCGCAATCTGAGTAAGACCTTTCGCTACCGTACCGGGTTGTTCCACCGCCAGACGGTCGAAGCGGTTAAACCGCTGAGCTTTACCCTGCGTGAAAGACAGACCCTGGCGGTTATCGGCGAGAACGGTTCCGGTAAATCGACTCTGGCGAAAATGCTGGCGGGAATGGTGGAACCAACTACTGGTGAACTACTGATTGACGATCACCCGCTGGAATACGGCGATTATTCGTTCCGCAGCCAGCGCATTCGTATGATTTTTCAGGACCCGTCGACATCACTGAACCCGCGCCAGCGTATTTCGCAAATCCTCGATTTCCCGTTGCGTCTGAATACTGATTTAGACGCGGAAGCGCGACGCAAACAGATCATCGACACCCTGCGTCTGGTGGGTTTGCTGCCCGATCACGTCAGCTATTATCCGCACATGCTTGCCCCGGGCCAGAAACAGCGTCTGGGCCTGGCTCGCGCGCTTATCCTGCGCCCGAAGGTGATTGTGTGTGATGAAGCCCTGGCGTCACTGGATATGTCGATGCGTTCTCAGCTCATTAACCTGATGCTTGAATTGCAGGAGAAACAGGGGATTTCGTACATCTACGTCACCCAGCATCTCGGCATGATGAAACACATCAGCGATCAGGTGCTGGTGATGCATCAGGGCGAAGTTGTCGAGCGCGGCAGCACCGCCGATGTGCTCGCCTCCCCGCTGCATGACCTCACCAAGCGTCTGATTGCCGGGCATTTCGGTGAAGCGCTGAAGGCGGATGCGTGGCGTAAAGACCGCTGAGGACTATCTTAAGTGGTCGGATTAACTCTCCTTCCACTCTATGCTAGAATCGCGACGTTTAACGACGGCCTGCCTATAATTGATGCAGCCGCTACAAAAATGACATAAGGATTAAAAGCTATGGGTTTTCTTTCCGGTAAGCGCATTCTGGTAACTGGCGTTGCCAGCAAACTGTCCATCGCCTACGGTATCGCACAGGCTATGCATCGCGAAGGTGCTGAACTGGCGTTCACCTATCAGAACGAGAAGCTGAAAGGCCGTGTGGAAGAGTTTGCTGCAAACCTGGGTTCCAGCATTGTTCTGGAATGCGACGTTGCGCAGGACGAAAGCATCGACGCTCTGTTCACCGAACTGGGAAAAGTGTGGCCGAAATTTGACGGCTTCGTACACTCCATCGGCTTCGCGCCGGGCGACCAACTGGACGGTGACTACGTTAACGCCGTAACCCGTGAAGGCTTCAAAATCGCACACGACATCAGCTCTTACAGCTTCGTCGCGATGGCTAAAGCCTGCCGTGAAATGCTGAACCCAGGCTCTGCTCTGCTGACGCTGTCCTACCTGGGCGCGGAACGTGCTATCCCTAACTACAACGTGATGGGTCTGGCTAAAGCGTCCCTGGAAGCTAACGTGCGCTACATGGCGAACGCGATGGGTCCAGAAGGTGTGCGTGTTAACGGTATCTCCGCGGGCCCAATCCGTACCCTGGCCGCGTCCGGTATCAAAGATTTCCGTAAGATGCTGGCTCACTGCGAAGCGGTTACCCCAATCCGTCGCACCGTGACCATCGAAGACGTGGGTAACAGCGCAGCATTCCTGTGCTCCAACCTGTCTGCCGGTATCTCCGGTGAAGTCGTTCACGTTGACGGTGGTTTCAGCATCGCCGCAATGAACGAACTGGAACTGAAATAAGTTCTTCTTCCGCCCTGTTTACGCAGGGCGGAAACCCCGCCGTTATTCCAGTCTGTTATTTATTATCACGCTTCAATATTTTTACCTGCCCCCGCCTTACGTCAGGATAGCTATCTCACAACGATACGACGTCCTGAAGGAATTCCCATGGAGCAAAGCCGCTCTCACGGCAAAAGCCATTGGTATCATGAAACGCAAGCGAGAAACCAGGCCGCCGATGTGCTGCCGCTGGTTCCGGAAGCCGCCCACGTCGCAAACCGTTTTTTACTGGATTTAGCCCTGCCTGATTCGGTTACTTCGCCATGTCAGCCCTGGCTGGAGGTGTCGCTGCATATTTCTGAACACCTTTTTCCTGACTCCGTTACGCCCACGCGCCTGAATACGTTTAGCGCATATGAACGCCTGAGCACCGCGTTAACCGTCGCCCAGGTCTTTGGCGTGCAGCGTTTGTGCAATCACTACGCCGCGCGACTGGCGCCACTGCCGGGGCCAGATTCGTCCCGCGAGAGTAATCACCGTCTGGCGCAAATTACCCAGTACGCCCGTCAGCTGGCCGGCTCGCCGTCGGTTATCTGCGAACGCGCTCGTCAGCAGCTGGATGCCGTCGGGCTGACCACGCCAGATATCGTGCTGATTACGCAAATCGTGGGCTTCATTAGCTATCAGGCGCGCGTAATTGCCGCCGGTCAGGCATTAAAAGGTTTGCCAGTACGCTGGATCCCTGGTATGCCGATGCAGGATGATGCCCCCGCCGCCCTTTTTGCATTCGAAACAGGACGGTGGCAGCCGGGCCTCGACAGCGTTGAAATCCGCTATGCCAGCGTCGAACAGATGGATGCCCTCGCCCATTGTTCGTCGCAAACGACATTAGAAACACTGGCACCGCTGCTGGTGTGGGATGCCCCCCTGCTCGAACGATTGAGCGAATTACTGCGCGCACTTCCGGTCGATGATGATGCCGCACAGTTAGCGGCTCTTGTTAGCGCACGAATTAACGGCAGCGTCAGCTGTTTTCAGCAAAACGCAGTTCTGGATACGCTGAAAGAAGCCGCTTTGCAGGGCGATCGGGCATTGCTGATTTGGGGCCAGGAGAAGCCGCTTTATCATGCAATCATCCAGGCGACACAGTTGCTCACTCGTGCGCCTGACCGATTCAGCGCCGCGCAGTTTACGCCCCTCACCGAGCAGGGACTTTCTGCTGAGCAAGCCTTTTCCCTGTTGGCCTGGAGCGGGTTATGCGGCTGGCTGAACCGCCTGAAAATCGGCCTTGGAGAGGTGTCTCAGGATGCGTAAAAGGCTTAAAGTTCGCTTGCTGCGAAAGGCATATTCGCGTAAAACTGTCAGCCGCTCTTTTGGCCACGAAAATACATAATTATGCTTCAGGATAACCCGCTGCTTGCACAGCTAAAACAGCAACTTCATTCCCAGACCCCTCGCGCTGAAGGGGTGGTGAAAGGCACCGAAAAAGGCTTTGGTTTTCTCGAAGTCGATGCCCAGAAAAGCTATTTCATCTCTCCACCACAGATGAAAAAAGTGATGCATGGCGACCGTATCATTGCCACCATCCATAGTGGCGACAAAGGAAAAGAAAGCGCCGAACCAGAAGAACTGGTTGAACCGTTCCTGACGCGTTTTGTTGGCCGCGTGCAGAAGAAGGACGATCGTCTGTCGATCGTTCCCGATCATCCGCTGCTGAGAGATGCCATCCAGTGCCGTCCTGTGCGCGGTCTGGAACACGATTTTAAAGAGGGTGACTGGGCCGTGGCAGAAATGCGCCGTCATCCTTTGAAAGGCGACCGCAGTTTCTACGCTGATCTCACCCACTTCATCACCTACGGCGACGACCATTTCGTTCCATGGTGGGTGACGCTGGCGCGCCATAATCTTGAGAAAGTGGCCCCGGAAGGGACTGCAACCGAAATGCTGGACGAAGGTCTGGAGCGTCGCGACCTGACCGCGCTGGACTTCGTGACTATCGATAGCGCCAGCACCCAGGATATGGACGATGCGCTGTATGCAGAAGAAGTCGCTGACGGAAAGCTGCATCTGACCGTCGCCATCGCCGATCCGACCGCGTGGATTGCAGAAGGTAGTAAGCTGGATAACGCCGCGAAAATTCGCGCATTCACCAACTACCTGCCGGGCTTCAACATCCCGATGCTGCCGCGCGAGCTGTCTGACGACTTGTGCTCCCTGCGCGCGAATGAAGTGCGTCCGGTTCTCGCCTGCCGCATGATAATCTCCGCCGATGGCACCATCGAAGACGATATCGAATTCTTCACTGCGACCATCGAGTCCAAAGCTAAACTGGCCTATGACGATGTTTCTGACTGGCTGGAAGGTAACGGTAGCTGGCAGCCGCAGAATGACGCGATCGCCGGGCAAATCAAACTGCTGGAACGCATTTGCGCCCTGCGCGGCGAGTGGCGTCATAACCACGCGCTGGTGTTCAAAGACCGCCCTGACTACCGCTTCGTGCTCGGTGAAAAAGGTGAAGTGCTGGATATCGTCGCTGAACCACGCCGCATCGCTAATCGTATCGTTGAAGAGTCTATGATTGCCGCCAACATCTGCGCCGCTCGCGTGCTGCGCGATAAGCTCGGTTTCGGTATCTACAACGTTCACACCGGTTTTGACCCGGCGAAAACGGAACAGCTTTCTGAGCTGATGAAGACCCATGATGTGCACGTCGACCCGCAGGAAGTGCTGACGCTGGACGGTTTCTGTAAGCTGCGCCGCGAACTCGATGCAATGCCAACAGGCTTCCTCGACAGCCGCATTCGTCGCTTCCAGTCCTTCGCTGAAATCAGCACCGAGCCGGGCCCGCACTTCGGTCTGGGTCTTGAGGCTTACGCCACCTGGACTTCACCGATTCGTAAATACGGCGACATGGTCAACCATCGTCTGCTGAAAGCGATTATCAAAGGTGAAACCGCGTCTCGTCCGCAGGAAGACGCGACGCTTCAGATGGCAGAACGTCGCCGCCTGAACCGTATGGCCGAACGTGATGTGGCCGATTGGCTGTATGCGCGTTTCCTGAATGACAAAGCGGGCACCGATACCCGTTTTACCGCTGAAATCATTGATATCAGCCGCGGTGGAATGCGCGTTCGTCTGGTGGATAACGGCGCCGTAGCGTTTATTCCGGCACCGTTCCTGCACGCCGTGCGTGATGAAATGGTCTGCAGCCAGGAAAATGGCACCGTGCAAATCAAAGGCGAAACCGTTTATAAAGTGACCGATGTTATCGACGTCACGATCGCCGAAGTTCGAATGGAAACCCGCAGCGTTATCGCGCGTCCATTCCAGGCGTAATACTTAAGGGCGGCTAATCATTGCTTGGCCGCCCTTTTCTTCTTCTGCAATGCGATTCCTTCCACATTTTTTGCCCACAATTCCCCCACATTCCCCCAAAAGCGATCACAATCAAATCAGGCATCGCAGCGCAAATCAATGACCTGCCTGGTCGGTGCTCTTTTTTACTCCCTGAGGACTAGTATACAAAGACAAGTCAATACAATATGTTCTGGCCTAAGTCTTTTGGGTGAACTGGCTGTACCGATTTTTAATCAATGATTCCATGATGCGCTTAAGTTGGTTTGGGAGAAGATATGACAGAGGATCTGGAGAAAAACCTGCTCTTTCGGTATCTGGGGACCAGCAGTCCCTTCTGGCGATTGTCCGATGACAGCAACGCGCTGCACCTGGCGGCCAGCGAGGAAACCGACACGAGTCAGGTGGTGGCGCTAAGTGCGGATCAGGCAGACAGTATTCGTGAGATGACGGTGATCACCTCCAGTCTGACGCTGAGCCTGAATCTTTATGGCAACCCGGTACCGGTACATCTGGTGGGCCATAAAATCAATAAATCGCAATGGGCTGGTAGCGCATCCGCCTGGGATGATACCGGCTCGGTTGCCCGCGACCTCGTGCAGGGGCTCTCCTTCGCCGAGCAGGTCGTTTCCGAAGCCAACTCCGTAATCGTTATTCTCGATCGCCACGGCAATATTCAACGCTTTAATCGTATGAGCGAAGAATATACCGGGATGAAAGAACAAGAGGTGATTGGGCAGAACGCTTTTAAGCTGTTTATGAGCCAAGCGGAAGCCGCCGCCTCGCGCCGTAATATTAGCGGTTTCTTTAAAAATGGCAGCTCGTATGAAGTCGAGCGCTGGGTTAAAACCCGCAAAGGTCAGCGTCTGTTTTTATTCCGCAATAAATTCGTGCACAGCGGCAGCGGTAAAAACGAAATATATTTGATTTGCTCTGGTACCGATATTACCGAAGAGCGCCGCGCCCAGGAGCGTCTGCGGGTTCTCGCCAATACCGATACCATTACCGGTTTGCCTAACCGTAACGCCATCAATGACATGATCACCAACGCGATTAACACTCGCGAAGATAATCAGGTCGGCATTGTGTATCTCGACCTCGATAACTTCAAAAAGGTGAACGATGCCTACGGGCATATGTTTGGCGATCAGCTCCTGCAGTCAGTGGCGTTATCAATTTTAAGCTGCCTGGAGGAAGGCCAGACCTTGGCTCGCCTCGGCGGCGATGAGTTTATCGTATTGGCGACCCAAACCTCTCAGGGCAGCCTGGAGGCGATGGCATCGCGCATTCTCAATCGCCTGCGTGACCCCTTCCGCATTGGGCTGATTGAAGTCTATTCTGGTTGTTCGCTCGGCATTTCCCTCGCGCCACAGCACGGGAACAACAAAGAAAGCCTGATCCGCAACGCCGATACCGCCATGTACACTGCCAAAGAAGGCGGTCGCGGTAAATTTTGCGTCTTCTCTCCGGAGATGAAGCTGCGAGTGTTTGAGTATCTGTGGCTCGACACCAACCTGCGTAAAGCGCTGGATAATAACCAGTTGGTGATTCACTACCAGCCGAAAATCACCTGGCGCGGTGAAGTTCGCAGCCTGGAAGCCTTAGTCCGTTGGGAATCACCGGAACGCGGGCTGATTGCGCCGACCGAATTTATCTCCTACGCCGAAGAATCCGGGCTGATTGTACCGCTCGGGCGCTGGGTTATGCTCGACGTAGTGCGCCAGGTGGCGCGGTGGCGTGACAAAGGTATTAACCTTCGCGTGGCGGTGAACGTGTCGGCGCGTCAGCTTGCCGACCAGACCATTTTCAGTGATTTAAAACAGGCACTACGTGACCTGAATTTTGAATATTGTCCTATCGACGTTGAATTGACGGAAAGCTGCCTGATTGAAAACGAAGAGCTGGCGCAGTCGGTTATCCAGCAGTTCAGTGCGCTCGGCGCGCAGGTGCATCTGGATGACTTCGGTACTGGATATTCTTCACTTTCACAGCTGGCCCGTTTCCCGATTGACGCCATCAAACTGGATCAGGTGTTTGTGCGCGATGTGCATAAGCAGCCCGTAGCGCAATCGCTGGTGCGTGCTATCGTGGCAGTGGCCCAGGCGCTGAATTTACAGGTGATCGCAGAAGGCGTGGAAAGCGCGAAAGAAGACGCCTTTCTAACCAAGAATGGCGTCAACGAACGCCAAGGTTTTTTATTTGCTAAGCCAATGCCCGCTGCCGTATTCGAGCGCTGGCTAAAGCGACGTCAGGCCCGCAAGCTGCGTTAGCTGGCTTTGCGCAGCGAGACCTGTGTATGCCGATTCTGCAACATGGCCAGACGCTCTATGTAAGGAATGTCTTTGTCCGCGAGACAGAATGCGGCGTCCACACAGGCTCGCGCATAGGCCGCAGCGCTTCACGTCGCCCATTGCGCGTATCATCAGACTGAGCCAGGCCATTTCTCGCGAAAATCCAGGCGTCGTAATTTATAATTTTTCGTTATGTGTTTTTAGCCCATGACATTTTCCGCTTCTCTTTTGTCCCCTTTTTTTGCATCATTGATTTTTCTTACTTTTCTCTCAGGATTGCCTATGTCAAACCTCGATGCGCGCCAGTTAGCTCAACGTGTTGATACCGTACTGGATATTCTGGTGGCGGGTGATTACCACTCTGCAATTAACAATCTCGAAATCCTGAAAGCAGAGCTTTTGGCTCAGGCGTCCGGTGAGCTGGAACAGAAATCAACTCAGCCTAAATCCCCTTGGGAAATTTAAAACAGTAGTGACCTTGATATGAACGCCCGACAACAATCTATTTTGCAAATGGTGATCGACAAAGGCCGCATGAGCGTTGCCGATCTCGCCCTGATGACCGGGGTTTCAGAAGTAACTATCCGTCAGGATCTGAATCTGCTGGAAAAACAAAGCTATCTGCGCCGTACTCATGGTTTCGCCGTGCCGCTCGACAGCGAAGACGTCGAGACGCGAATGATGAATAATTTCTCGCTCAAACGTGAACTTGCCGCCTGGGCTGCCCGTCTGGTCAGCCCAGGCGAAACGGTGTTTATCGAGAACGGCAGCAGTAACGCCCTGCTCGCCCGCGCGCTCGCTGAGCAACCGGGGATAACCATCATCACCGTCAGCAGCTACATTGCGCATCTTCTGAAAGAAACACCGGGCGAAGTGATTTTGCTCGGGGGCATTTATCAGAAGAAAAGCGAAAGTATGGTTGGTCCTCTAACCCGCCAGTACATTCAGCAGGTGCATTTCAGTAAAGCCTTTATCGGGGTGGACGGTTGGCAACGTGATACCGGCTTCACCGGTCGCGATATGATGCGTGCGGATGTGGTGAGCGCTGTGCTGGATAAAGAGTGTGAAACCATTGTGCTGAGCGACAGTTCGAAGTTTGGTGCGGTTCATCCTTATCCGCTTGGCCCAACGCAGAAGTTTAATCGAGTCATTACCGATGATGGCCTCTCTGCCGATCATCAGCATCTGCTCGAACACTCCGGTTTAACGGTAGACATCGTTAAACGTCCGTGAGAAAAGCCCCCGTCCTCGGGGGTTGCTTCTTTCCGCATAATATTCTGCTTAAATATTCCACGGCCCGATATTTCCATTCTGTTTCATTCTTCAACACCCTGTCATATCTAGGATTCTTCTGACGCACCAATTAAGATTTTTTACCTCCCGCTTCTCGCCCGGCAACGTAAAATTAATGTTAGCGATATAACAGGAAGTGACTATCACTTGCGTGATTTTAGTAACACCTGCGCAACACAACTCCATGAACGCCACACGGTTTCCCTCCGGGACTAAACTGAATGTAGGCACTTTCGTGGAGATATTATTCAGGAGAGAACTTTATGACTTCAATGAGCAATAAAATGACCGCAGCCGTGCTGGCTGCAACGCTGATCATGTCCCTGAGCGCATGTTCAAACTGGTCCCATCGTGACCGTAACACTGCTATCGGTGCGGGTGCCGGTGCTGTAGGTGGCGCGGTTCTGACTGATGGTAGTGCGCTCGGTACGTTGGGTGGCGCGGCAGTGGGTGGTATTATTGGTCACCAGGTCAGTAAATAATTCCCTTTCGGGAAACAATAAAGAAAACGATATTCAGATCTGACTTACGCACACTCATTTTATCTGTAAAAAAGGCCACGCAAATGCGTGGCCTTTTTATTTCTAACGACAATACTGACGTTAACCGCCCGCCAGTTTGACCTTCATGCCTTTGGCTTCCAGCAGTGATTTAATCAGGTCGCGCTTATCGCCCTGAATCTCAATCACGCCGTCTTTCAGCGCCCCACCGCAGCCACATTTTTTTTTCAGTTCTGCGGCAATTTTCGCAAGTTCGGCATCATCGGCATCAATGCCGGTAATCAAACACACACCTTTGCCTTTACGCCCACTGGTCTGGCGCTGAATGCGCACAATGCCGTCGCCTTTTGGGCGCTCGGCAGCCACTTTCGGTTCGTCAATTCGACCACTGTCGGTGGAATACACCAGACGGCTGTTGGAATCGTTCATCAGGCCTCCTTTGTAAGCGATGCGTTAATCTGACGCAGCGTTTGCGCCGGGTCAGCTGACTGAGTCACCGGGCGTCCAATCACCATATAATCAACACCTGCCACCTGCGCCTGTTCTGGGGTCATGATCCGACGCTGATCGCCCGCATCGCTGCCCGCAGGACGAATGCCCGGAGTAATCAGTTTAAATGCCTGGCCCAGTTCCTGCTTGAAGCGTACGGCTTCCTGAGCTGAGCATACAACGCCATCCAGGCCGCAGCGTTGGGTTAACGCTGCCAGCTTCGCTGCGTGATCCGCCGGAGAAAGCGAAATGCCCAAATCCTGTAAATCGCTGGCTTCCATGCTGGTCAGAACGGTGACGGCAATCAGCAGTGGCGCATCTTTGCCAAATGGCAGCAGCGCTTCGCGAGCGGCGGTCATCATGCGGGCCCCGCCGGAGGCGTGAACGTTCACCATCCAGACACCTAAATCAGCGGCAGCGGCAACCGCATGCGCAGTGGTGTTAGGAATGTCGTGGAATTTCAGGTCGAGGAAAATATCAAACCCGCGCTGTTGCAGGTCTCGCACAAGCTGTGGCCCAAACAGCGTGAACATCTCTTTGCCTACTTTCAGACGGCAGTCGCGCGGGTCGATACGATCGACGAAAGCCAGCGCTTTGTCGCGATTATCATAATCAAGGGCAACAACTACGGGCGAGGAAGTAACAATACGGGATTCAGACGTCATGACCAGACCTTCTTGTTGTGGGCCGCAACCGGCGTAAAAACGGTAAACGGCGTGCATTCTACCTGCGACAGCGTGAAATTGACAGGCTGCATTTCCCCGTTTTCACCTGCCAGGCGATGGGGGGCTCGATGCAACAAACGGTGTGTCGCAAATCCAAAAGTATGTTGTAACTAATGTGTCGGTTTTTAAAAAATTACTGGCCGTCGAGGCCGCGAATAGGTTTGACCGAGGACCAGGCCCGGCAGGAAGGACAGTGCCAGTAAAGCGTGTAGGCGGTGAAGCCGCATTTCTGGCAGCGATAGCGCGGTTTGCTGCGTACCTGTTCGCCAACCATGTCACGCAGCACCATCAAGCTGTCTTTCGCGCGCCCTTCTTCCGCTTCATTGAGGTGGTAATCCATTAATTTATGGAACACACGCATGGTCGGGTGGCGCTGAAGTTGGCGGGTGACGTAGGTTTGTGCGGTATCTGCGCCTTCGCGCTGTTCCATGATTTGCGCCAGCATCAGTTCAGCGATCGCACCGGTATTCTCTTCCACCGCACGACGCAGGAAGTGTTCCCACTCTTCGTCTTTGCCGAGTTGCTGGTAGCAGGTTTGCAGCATTTCCAAGGTTTCGCTGACCAGTTCACGGTCTTGATCGATAACGCGCTGCAGTGATTCCACCGCTTTGGCGTAATCACCATTGGCCATAAATACCCGGCCCATCATGATGGACACGCGTGCGCTATTGCGATCGGCAGCTGCGCCCTTTTTCAGCAACGTCATGGCTTTATCCGTGTCGCTGTTGCCCATTTGCTGCAGGGCCAGTTCGCACCAGAAATGGGCGATTTCAGGACGGTGCTTTTCTTTTCCGAGTTTGACCAGACGCTCCGCGACGTCGATGGCTTTTTGCCAGTCGCTGGTCGCCTGGTAAATTTGCAGCAGCTGCTGAAGCGCGCTAATACGGAATTCAGTTTCATCCACCAGTTGGCTGAACATGTCTTCTGCGCGGTCATACAGACCCGCAGCCATGTAGTCACGGCCCAACTGTTGCACTGCCAGCAGACGCTGGTCGTAGGTCAGCGAGGCGCTTTCCATTAAGGTTTGGTGAATGCGAATAGCGCGGTCGACTTCACCACGCGAGCGGAACAGGTTGCCGAGCGTCAGGTGCGCCTCGACAGTGCCGGTATCCTCTTTGAGCATGTCGAGGAACAGGTCCACCGCTTTGTCCTGCTGATTGCTGAGCAGGAAGTTAACGCCCGCGACGTAGTCACGGGAGAGGCGGCTAGCATCGTCCTGTTTGGACTGTTGTGCACTTCTGCGGCCCATGTACCAGCCATACGCGGCGGCAACGGGCAAAAGCAGAAACAACAACTCCAGCATAGAAAGTTATTCCTTCACCGCCGGAACGACCGGCGTAGGCGAAGCGGGAGTAACCGGGGTCATTTGCTGCTCAAGGCGTTTAATTTTGCGCTCTGCGCGCAGCAGTGAGACGCGAGTACGCAGCCAGAACATGCCGCAAATCAGCCAGCCGATGGCAAATCCAGCGGCAAAAAGCACCGCTAACAGAGTGGAGATCCGAAACTCCCCTTGCGCCAGCAGATAGTTAAAAGTGACCTGCTGATCGTTTTGCGCGCCAAGGGTGACGGAGACAACGAAAATCGCCAACACCAATAAGAAAATGAGTAAATATTTCACATTACTTCCCGTTATGTGGTTTATGTGAATAAATCATGTTCGATCTTTCGCTTCCAGCCTTATAAAGTACCATCTTCGCCGCAACGGCGAAACTGTCAAGCGTGCTGCCAGCTATGGATTTGTGGGCGGAAACGATTGAAATCAACCTGCGTCACTCTTCAGACTCGCGGTTTCGGATTTCCCTTGCTTCTTCTCCCGGCGGCGTCAACGGGCCACAGAGTTTTTGCGCAAGCCAGGTGGCGAGTGTCACCAGAAGCCAGGACATCAGGGTAGCGACCACTAAATCGCGCGGCCAGTGCATCCCCAGCAGCAACCGGCTGCCCATTACCGCTGTCGCCCACACCAGCAGAACCGCGATGGTTATTGTGCGACGACGTGGCCACAACAGCCCCACGCCCAGCAGCGCCCAACTGGCAGCAAACATCGTGTGGCCTGACGGGAAGGCAAATCCGGTCTCTTTCTGCCAGTGATGCCGTAAAAACGCGGGTAAATCATTTTTATCGGCCAGCTGTTGTTTCACTAAGTGTGCCCGATCTTTACGCTTTAAAGTGTAGAACTCCTCCACCGGCACCTGCTGCGTTTTTTCCAGCCAGATAACAAACGGTCTTGGTTCCTGGACCCGGTCCTTCACCCAGGATTTAGCCCCCTGACCGATAAGAATTGCCGCAGCCAGGATCGCAAAGAGCGTTAAGGCGGCGCGCAGGCGAAAACGCAGGCACCACAAAAACCAGGCGCAAAGAATGACATGCGTGATGATGCCCCACGGCTGCGTCACGGTTTCTGTTACCCAGTAGAGCATCTTCAACCACCAGGCATTGTGTCCAGGTTGCCACGTCCAGCCGGAAATCCATACTGCAACCGGCATCACGAGTAGCACGGCGGCTCCTGCCGTGGTTCGTCTGGCGATAGAAAGCATCATGTCTCCTTTTTCCTTAAACATCACAATCATAACTGAAAAACGCCATAACGGTGAAAGAGGCTGAATTGTGCGCTTAAGCAGCAGACAACCGTCAGCCATTAGGTGAAGCCCCGGCATTGTGGCAAAATAGGCGCAAACAGAAGGCACATGCATGCCGATATAATCTGGAGAATCACATGCAGCTTAAACGTGTGGCAGAAGCCAAACTGCCAACCCCCTGGGGCGATTTCCTGATGGTGGGCTTTGAAGAACTGGCAACCGGGCAAGATCACGTCGCCTTGGTGTTCGGCGATATTTCTGGGAAAACACCGGTGCTGTCGCGCATACATTCCGAATGTCTGACCGGCGACGCCCTGTTCAGCCTGCGATGCGACTGCGGTTTCCAGCTGGAAGCAGCGCTGGCGCACATCGCTGAAGAAGGTCGCGGTATTTTGCTTTATCATCGTCAGGAAGGTCGTAACATTGGGTTGCTGAATAAGATTCGCGCCTATGCGTTACAGGATCAGGGCTATGACACCGTGGAAGCGAATCACCAGTTGGGCTTTGCCGCCGACGAACGTGATTTCACCCTGTGTGCGGATATGTTCAAGCTGCTGGGGGTGGATGAAGTACGTCTGCTGACCAACAACCCGAAAAAGGTCGAAATCCTGACCGAAGCCGGGATCAACATCGTTGAACGCGTGCCGCTGATTGTCGGCCGCAACCCGAAGAACGCACATTATCTCGATACCAAAGCCGCCAAAATGGGCCATCTGCTTGGCAATTAATTCTGCGGCGGTGCCTGCGGGCACCGCCTCTCCAGCATGAACCTGTTGATTGTGCCTGTGCCTGTGCCTGAACGGGTGTAAGGTCGAAACATGAATAGCACGCGTATCTCCCTCACTTCTCGTTGGTGGCAGCCTTAATTTAGGCCGCCTGATACCCCTTTATCTTTTTTTAGTTCAGGCCGCCGGAAGGCGTCCACTCTGTCAACAGAACCGTCTCCGGTGGTCAAAACAGGAGCTTTTGATGACACATCCAACCGCGACATCTCATTGTATTTTAACCGGCGACCGCCCAACTGGCCCATTACATCTAGGCCACTACGTGGGTTCACTGCGCCAGCGCGTTGCGCTACAGCAATTGCATCCGCAATTTGTTCTGATTGCCGATTTACAGGGTTTGACCGATAACGGCTCCCGGCCCGAAAAAATCGCCAGTAATATCCTCGAGGTGATGGCCGATTACCTGGCGGTGAGCATCGATCCGCTCCGGACCACTATTTGCCTGCAATCCGCCCTTCCCGCGCTCGCAGAACTGACGATGCTGTATATGAACATCGTCACCGTTTCACGCGTGGAGCGTAATCCAACGGTCAAACATGAAATTCAGCAGAAAGGCTTTGCCCGCTCGCTGCCCACGGGATTTTTGGTCTATCCCATCAGCCAGGCTGCCGATATCACCGCGTTCGGCGCTGACCTTGTGCCTGTCGGTGACGATCAGTTACCGATGATTGAGCAGACCAATGAAATTGTGCACAAGATGAACAGCCTGATGAGAGCCCCGGTTCTGCGTCACTGTCAGGCCTTACTGAGCGCCACCGGACGCCTGCCGGGCATTGACGGTTCAGCCAAAATGTCGAAATCCCTCGGCAATACGTTGACGCTTTCCGCCAGCGAACAGGAGATCCAGCGCGCCGTTAGCGCGATGTATACCGATCCCTCGCATCTGCGCATTAGCGATCCGGGTAAAATTGAAGGCAACGTTGTGTTCACTTACCTCGATGCGTTCCATCACGATTGCGAAAAAGTGGCGGAGATGAAAGCGCACTATCAACAAGGGGGACTCGGTGACAGACAGTGCAAGAATGAGCTGGAAGACTGCCTGCAGACACTGCTGGCCCCTATTCGCGAACGCCGTCAGCAGCTGAGTGCCGACAAAGAAACGCTGCTGGGAATATTGAAGCAAGGCAGTGAGAAAGCCCATGAGCATACGCAAAAAACGCTGCTTGCCGTTAAACGCGGACTAGGTCTACCGGTGATGTTCTGAGCTATCACGCCCGGTGACGCTGCGCTTGCCAGGCCTACAGTGGGGTCCGTAGGCCTGGCATACTTGCGCCGCTGGGCATTTTTGAGTTAACGCAGCATATTACGGATCACGTAATGCAGTATCCCGTCGTTCTGGTAATAGGTCAGCTCCGTCGCCGTGTCGATACGACAGCGGCAATCAATCACCTCTTTTTTACCCTCTGCGCGGGTCAGCGTCACCGGCACAGTAGCACCCGGTTTCAGCTTTTGCAGGTCAACGATGTCAATCTGCTCTTCACCGGTCAGTCCCAGCGTTTGACGGGTAACGCCTGCCGGGAACTCAAGCGGCAAAATCCCCATCCCGATCAGATTAGAACGGTGAATACGCTCGAACGATTCCGAGATAACCACCCGAATGCCCAGCAGACGCGGACCTTTTGCTGCCCAGTCGCGGCTTGAACCCGAGCCGTACTCTTTCCCGGCGATGACCGCCAGTGGTGTGCCCTGCTCCTGATAGCGCATCGCGGCATCGTAAATCGAAATCACTTCCGTTCCTGGCAGATAACGGGTCATACCGCCTTCAATACCAGGCACCATTTCGTTACGAATACGGATGTTGGCGAAGGTGCCGCGCATCATCACTTCGTGGTTGCCGCGACGGGAGCCATAGGAGTTAAAATCGCGACGTTCGACGCCATGATTTTGCAGATAACGCCCTGCCGGACTGTCCGGTTTAATACTTCCTGCCGGGGAAATGTGGTCGGTGGTCACGGAGTCACCGAGCATCGCCAGAATTCGCGCGCCGTGAATATCCTGCACCGGGTCCGGTTCTATCCCCATTTCATCAAAGAACGGTGACAGGCGGATGTAAGTGGAATCCTGCTGCCAGCCATAGGTGTCTGATTTATCGACCTGAATCGCTTTCCATTCCGGCGTGCCTTCAAACACTTCAGCGTACTCTTTGCGGAACATCTCAGTCGATACTTCTTCCACTGCGCGGGCAATCTCTTTGCCGCTCGGCCAGATATCCTTCAGATACACCGGATCGCCCTTGCCGTCATGTCCCAACGGGTCGGTCGTCAGGTTGATATTCATGTTACCCGCCAGCGCATACGCTACCACCAGCGGCGGCGAGGCCAGCCAGTTGGTTTTCACCAGCGGATGAATACGTCCTTCAAAGTTACGGTTACCGGAAAGCACGGCCCCTACGGTTAAATCGCCTTTCTTGATGGCCGTTTCAATTGGGTCCGGCAACGGACCTGAGTTACCGATACAGGTAGTACAACCGTAACCGACCAGGTTAAAGCCCAGCTCATCGAGGTACGGCGTGAGTTTGGCGTGGGCCAGATAATCCGACACCACTTTTGAGCCCGGCGCGAGCGACGCTTTCACCCACGGCTGACGCTGAAGGCCAATTTTGACGGCCTTTTTCGCCAGCAGTCCGGCGGCCATTAACACGCTCGGGTTGGAGGTATTGGTACAGGAGGTGATGGCGGCGATCACCACCGCGCCGTCCGGCAGCTGATACTGATGCCCGTTCAACGTATAGTCGACCGGATTACGGTCTTTCTGCGCGGTGTTCAGTTCAAGCTCAGAACTTTGCGCAAAAGCCTTCGGCACGTCGCCGAGCGCCACGCGATCCTGCGGACGTTTCGGCCCAGCAAGACTCGCTTCGACATCATTCATATCCAGCTCAAGCGTGCTGGTAAACACCGGTTCATCCCCGGTATTACGCCACATGCCCTGCGCTTTGGCGTAGGCCTCCACCAGTTCAATTTGATCGTCGCTGCGCCCGCTGAGGCGCATGTACTCCAGCGTAACGCCATCAATCGGGAAGAAACCGCAGGTCGCGCCGTATTCCGGTGCCATATTGGCGATGGTGGCGCGGTCCGCCAGCGGCAACGAGTCCAGTCCGTCACCGTAGAATTCAACAAATTTACCCACCACGCCGTGCTTACGCAGCATCTGGGTGACGGTCAATACAAGGTCAGTAGCGGTGATGCCTTCCGCCAGTTTGCCGGTCAGTTTGAATCCGACAACATCCGGGATAAGCATGGATACCGGCTGGCCGAGCATCGCGGCTTCGGCTTCAATCCCGCCGACGCCCCAGCCTAAAACACCGAGACCGTTTATCATCGTGGTATGAGAATCGGTACCGACCAGCGTGTCCGGATAAGCAATCCACTCGCCGTCCTGTAGCTCGCTCCACACCGCTTTGCCGAGATATTCCAGGTTAACCTGATGGCAAATACCGGTGCCCGGCGGTACGACGCTGAAGCGGCTGAATGCCTGTTGTCCCCAGCGCAGGAATACGTAGCGTTCATGGTTGCGTTCCATTTCCAGGCGCACGTTTTCGCCGAACGCGTCGTCATCACCGAAGTGATCGACGGTAACCGAGTGGTCAATTACGAGGTCGACCGGTGAAAGTGGGTTTACTTTCGCGGTGTCACCGCCGAGGCGTTTCACGGCCTCACGCATCGCCGCGAGATCGACCACGGCAGGCACACCGGTAAAGTCCTGCATCAGCACGCGCGCGGGACGATAGGCAATTTCACGATCGGCATGGGCATTTTTCAGCCACCCCGCCAACGCATGAATATCTTCTTCGGTTACAGAATCACCGTCCTGCCAGCGCAGCAGGTTTTCAAGCAGGACCTTGAGTGATTTTGGCAGGCGAGAAATATCGCCAAGAGTTTTGGCGGCTAGCGGCAGGCTGTAATAGTGATACGTTTTGGCTTGGGCCTGTAACGTGTCCTTACTGGCTTCTCGTAGGGTTGACGACATAGCTCCTCCTTAATGACAGGGATTGCGATACCCTGATGCTCCTCAGGGTCTGTCTATAAAGATAACACAACCACAACGTAACGCTTTGATAACAACCCAAATTGATAAATGGCAGGGAAACGTGACAGGCAAAAGACAGTAAACCCGGCGTAAGCACCGGGTTTATCAGAGGATTATTTGATGAGCATCCAGACTAGCTGGCACCAGAAAAGGACTGAAAGTGTAAAGGCTCCAATCCATGACCAGTATTTCAGGTTACGTTTCGTATTCATTATATTAACACCTATAGTTATTCATTCTGACTGCCTATTCAGGCAGTGGTCTCATTGCTGTGGTGTATTTATTAACGAGTACAAAAACGAACGTACTGCAAACTCGCCGAAAACATTCTGTTGAATGATTAACTTTTTTTATCGTCGGCATCAGCAAAGGAATCAATAAACGCCTTCTGCTGGGTCGTCAGTTTCCAGGAGGCTGGAACGGTTACCGGCTCCTTTTTGTGGTCCTGAGGTTTGTCATTTGACTGACATGCGGCCTTCACGGGCAGACTCTGACCAGAAACAACCATTTTTAGCCCCAATATTTCCAGATGAGTAGTGCAACAACCACCCAAAACAGCGCAGAGCCCAGGAATACCGCCCGCCAGGCTTTTCGCTTCAGCTCAGCATCCCTCTGCGGTTCTTCACTTCCTGATGGCATTGCTAACCTCATACAATCGGCGTCACTTATCATTATTGCACCGAACAATCGGTACCAGTAATCATCATTGAGATTAATCCTAATTAAAAAGGCGCTAAAAATCCAGCGATTTTACGAATGGTTACCCATTGGATCTTCAATCTTTGACGGCAAATAAATAATTGACGAGAAAAATTTGCGAAGCAGCAAAATAGTTTCTACTTTTGTCGATTTTTAACAGCAGATTAATAAAATTAGAGGGCCTGGGAATGGAAACCAGAAAAAGGATAAATGCAAATGAGGGAGATTTTAATTTACGTTAAGTGATCTAATTCACGATATCCCCGTTGCCAGGGATACCATTAATACCCTGAGAAATTATTTCTCAGGTAATTTGATATCTTTAAACATCTCTTCGATATCTTCATTGGAGCGCAGCGCCACGGCAGTATCGACCACGTCGCGGGTCAGGTGCGGTGCAAAGCGCTGAATAAAATCGTACATGTAGCTGCGCAGGAAAGTGCTGCGACGGAAACCAATCTTGGTGGTGCTGTGGCTGAAGATGTCGCCGGCCTCGAGCTTGATAAGGTCAGGATCGGAAACCGGGTCGACGGCCATACTCGCGATCACACCGACGCCCAGTCCCAGGCGCACATAGGTTTTAATAACGTCGGCATCGGTTGCTGTGAACACGATACGCGGCGTCAACCCTGCGCGATTAAACGCGGTGTCCAGCTCTGAACGCCCGGTGAAACCAAAGGTGTACGTGACCAGCGGGTACTGCGCCAGTTCTTCGATGGTCACCGACCCTTTCCCTGCCAGTGGGTGATCTGGCGTAACCACAATAGAACGGTTCCAGTGGTAGCACGGCAGCATAACTAAGTCGTCATACAGATGCAGCGCTTCGGTGGCGATGGCGAAATCGGCATTGCCTTTGGAGACCGCTTCGGCGATTTGCGTCGGCGAACCCTGGTGCATATGCAACGACACGCGCGGGTAACGCTCAATAAAGCCTTTGATAACGCCCGGTAGCGCATAACGCGCCTGAGTGTGGGTGGTTGCCACGTAAAGCGAGCCTTTATCCGGCCAGGTATGTTCCCCGGCAACCGATTTTATCGCATCGACTTTAGACAGGACTTCGCGCGCGATACGGATAATCTCCTGCCCCGCCGGCGTCACCTGCGTCAGGTGTTTTCCGCTTCGGGCAAATATCTGGATACCCAGCTCATCCTCGAGCATACGGACCTGCTTACTGATGCCTGGCTGAGAGGTATACAATCCTTCAGCGGTCGAGGAAACGTTGAGGTTATGGTTCACAACCTCAACGATATAACGGAGTTGCTGTAGTTTCATGACCGGTATCCGATATGCGTACGGCGCGGTTGCCTAATACGATTTGATAATAAAAAAATGGTTAACTATAACCACTATATCATTTATACCGGATGTGTATAGATGTGAAGAAAAAATAATAACGTGGCTATTTTTGCCAAAAGAAAGGGCCGCAGAGCGGCCCTTAACGGTGTTTTTCAGTGATTCAGAAATGCATTACTTCTTCGCGACTTCCTGCCACTTGCCGTCGATAAAGAAGGCAGACCAACCGGTCGCTTTACCGTCTTTTTCAGAAGACACGTACTGCTGCTTCGTTTTACGGCTGAAACGCACCATGGTCTTGTTGCCCTGGCCGTCTTCCTGTGGAGCATCTGCCAGATAGCGCAGTTTTTCCGGCAGACGGTCACGGAAGCGGTACAGCTCTTCCACTAACGGTGCACGCGTTTCACGCGATTTAGGGAAGGTATTTGCCGCCAGGAACACGCCCGCAGCGCCATCACGCAACACGAAGTACGCATCTGATTTCTCACACTGCAGTTCTGGCAGCGGAGTTGGATCTTCCTTCGGCGGAGCCACTTCACCGTTACGCAGGATCTTACGGGTATTCTTGCAATCGTCGTTGGTACAGGCCATGTACTTACCAAAACGTCCCATTTTCAGGTGCATTTCAGAACCACATTTCTCACACTCAACAATTGGGCCATCATAACCCTTGATGCGGAACTCGCCTTCTTCGATTTCGTAACCGTCGCAGGTCGGGTTGTTACCACAGACATGCAGCTTACGTTTCGGATCGATAAGGTAGCTATCCATCGCCGTACCGCATTTGGCACAACGGCGCTTAGCACGCAGCGCATTCGTTTCCGCGTCGTCGCCTTCCAGTACGTTCAGCACTTCGTTTTCTGGCACCAGGTTAATGGTGGTTTTACAACGCTCTTTCGGCGGTAAAGCATAGCCGGAACAGCCCAGGAACACGCCGGTGCTCGCGGTACGGATCCCCATCTTACGGCCACAGGTTGGGCAGTCGATGCTGGTCATGATCATCGGGTTCGGCTGCATACCGCCTTCTTCCGGATCTTTCTCCGCCGTTTCGAGCTGACGGGTAAAGTCGCCGAAAAAGTCGTTCAGAACCTGTTTCCACTCGGCCTGATGGTTTGCGACCTGGTCAAGGCTACTTTCCATCTGCGCGGTGAAGTCGTAGTTCATCAGCTCGCGGAAGTTGTCTTCCAGACGATCGGTGACGATCTCGCCCATTTTCTCGGCGTAGAAACGACGGTTTTCGACGCGAACATAGCCACGATCCTGAATGGTCGAAATGATCGACGCATAGGTAGACGGACGGCCAATACCACGTTTTTCCAGTTCTTTAACCAAAGACGCTTCGCTGAATCGCGCCGGTGGTTTGGTAAAGTGCTGAGCCGGAAGCAGCTCAACCAGGGTCAACTCTTCACCTTTTTTCACCGGCGGCAGCGTACGGTCTTCGTCGCCTTTACGCAGCGCAGGCATGACTTTTGTCCAGCCGTCGAAGCGCAGAGTACGACCACGCGCTTTCAGTTTGAAATCACCCGCACCAACGGTTAGCGTGGTGGAATCGTACTGTGCTGGCGTCATCTGACACGCAACAAACTGGCGCCAGATCAGCTGATACAGTTTCTGTGCATCAGCTTCCATATCTTTCAGAGATTCGGCCACAACCGCGACATCAGAAGGACGAATTGCTTCGTGCGCTTCCTGTGAATTCTCTTTGCTGGCGTACTGATTCGCGTTTTCCGGCAGGTATTTCTTACCGAAGTTTTCACCAATGTAGTCGCGAACCATGCTTACCGCGTCCTGACTCAGGTTTGTGGAGTCGGTACGCATATAAGTGATGTGACCCGCTTCATACAAACGTTGAGCCATCATCATGGTTTTCTTCACGCCGTAGCCGAGACGGGTACTTGCCGCCTGCTGGAGCGTGGAGGTAATGAACGGCGCGCCCGGCTTGCTGCTGGTCGGCTTATCTTCACGTTCGAGTACGCTGTAGCGCGCTTTCTCAAGCTGGCTAACGGCGGCCATGGTTTCATCACGGGTAACCGGACGGAACGGCTTATCGTGATGATGGCTAACTTCCAACGGCAGCGCATCGCCTGACGGCGTCGCGGTGTTGGCGTCAATTTCCCAGTACTCTTCCGGAACGAACGCTTTAATTTCACGCTCGCGCTCAACAACCAGACGTACGGCAACAGACTGTACGCGTCCTGCAGACAGGCCACGAGCAATCTTTTTCCACAGCAGTGGAGAGACCATGTAACCCACCACGCGGTCGACGAAACGACGCGCCTGCTGAGCATTAACCCTGTCGATATTCAGTTCACCTGGCGTGTCAAACGCCTGACGAATCGCATTCTTGGTTATCTCGTTAAACACCACGCGGCTATAGCGTGAGTCATCACCACCGATCACTTCCCGTAGGTGCCATGCAATGGCCTCCCCTTCGCGGTCAAGGTCAGTTGCGAGATAGATATGGTCAGCTTTTTCAGCTAACTGTTTGAGTTCAGCGACAACCTTTTCTTTACCTGGCAACACTTCGTACTGGGCAGCCCAGTCGTGCCACGGATCAACGCCCATGCGGTTTACAAGCGCACCGCGTTCATCCTTTTTCGGCTTTTTGGCCGGTTTGGCGGCGGTAGAGTCGGCGCTCTTTTTGCTTGCTGAGCCACTGGTCGGCAGATCGCGGATATGACCCACGCTGGATTTCACAACGTAGTCATTACCCAGGTACTTATTGATCGTTTTGGCTTTTGCCGGGGACTCAACGATAACGAGAGCTTTACCCATATTCACCTTTACCTAATTTGATTCTTCCAGGAATACGCACTTTCCAAAAGGAGGGTGCATATATCGCACTTGAATTCACCTTCCACTGGCGACGTGCCTAAATCTTGTGGCGGCGTCAATGGATATCAACCCCTTCTCTGGTCCGGCCCCAGAAGCCTGAGTCAGAGGATTGAGTTTGCTGGCCTTTTCCTGCCAGGTGGTATAGCACGAAGAATTTTCGGTCGAATGTCAAGCAATTCTGTTGCCAGAATGCGAAAGCGTCACACTGTACCTGATAAAATCTGTTACGCAACTTTATTAGCATGCAAAAGCAATTCCCGCCAGCCGACGCGACCTCGCGATGTCCTTGTGTTTAACAGGGAAAATTTGCCCGCGTGGCGCGCCGGGCGTAAACTATTGGCAGTGTTTTAGAGGAGTCAGTGATGCAAGAAACATCCCAACCTATCGATAGCCAGTCCCTGCTGGTAGAAGCTAACCGCCTGATCCGTGAACATGACGATACGATGAAAGGTATCGAAGCGACCGGTGTAACCCAGCGCAACGGCGTGCTGGTGTTCAGCGGCGAATACTATCTTGATGAACAAGGCCTGCCGACACCAAAGAGCACCGCAGTGTTCAATATGTTCAAATATCTCGCTCACCAGCTGTCAGAAAAATACCACCTGGTCGATTAAAAAAATGCGAGGCTCAGGCCTCGCATTTCATTTACATCATCGGTTTTTGCCCGCGCTGCCACCAGCGCATCAACAGATGATCTGCGCTTTCTGCAGCACTGCCGGTAAAACGGTCCATCAGTTTCTTGCGTTGCAGATAACGAACGTTCAGTACGTCGTGCCCGTCCATCAACCCGAGCAGCAGGTCGTCACTGGTGCCAATTTCATCCACCAGCCCTTTCTCCTGAGCCTGTTGACCGTACCAGTGTTCGCCTGTCGCCACCTGGTCAATGTCCAGCTGCGGGCGCATTTGATGCACGAAATCTTTAAAAAGCAGATGGGTTTCGTTGAGATCTTCGCGGAACTTCTGTCGCCCTTCTTCGGTATTTTCACCGAGCAGCGTCAGCGTGCGTTTATATTGACCCGCAGTATGCAATTCGATGTCGATATCTTTATTTTTCAGGAAACGGTTAAAGTTCGGGATCTGCGCGACCACGCCGATGGAGCCGATAATGGCGAACGGGGCGGAAACAATTTTGTTGCCGACACAGGCCATCATATAGCCGCCGCTGGCCGCCACTTTGTCCACCGCAATGGTCAGCGGGATCTGCTTATTGCGAAGACGCTGGAGCTGTGACGCGGCAAGGCCATAGCCATGCACCACGCCACCAGGGCTTTCCAGACGCACGACCACCTGGTCCTGCGGTTTGATCACCGCCAGCACAGCGGTGACTTCTTCACGCAGCGCGGTGACCTCATGGGCGTCCATGCTGCCTTTGAAATCCAGTACCCAGACTTTGGGCTTATCGCCGGTTTCTTTTACGCCCTTCTTCGCGTTAGCCTTCGCCGTTTTGGCTTCAAGCTTGTGCTTTTTCTTCTGCGCTTTGTGCCAGAGCTTTTGCTGTGGGCCGTCAAGCAGCGCCACGCTCATATCTTCCTGCATCTCTTTATATTGTTCACTGAGATTCGTGATCCGCAGCTCTCCGCGCTGCCTTTTACGTTGGGTAAGATTCACGATTAGCGTAGCAACTACCGCAATCGCGACCACAATCGTGGCGATTTTCGCCAAAAACAACCCATATTGAGAAAGTAGTTCCACGCTTCCACCTTGAAAAGAATCACTTGGTTATCGCGCACAGTGTACAACAGCCCATACAGTGCGTCTCCCGCCAGAATTGTACGATGCGAGCATGCTTCCCGTTTTTTTCATGGGCAATGAAATGATTGCAAAATGTTAATTCTGAACAGGCTTTCCGTCTGGCTGATTGAAATACACGCTCGTTTAGGGCATAAAACCGAAAAGCGAACAAACAGAAGCAGAACAGTAACGTGGGGCGACGAAGCGCCACAGGAGAGAGTCCGTGCATTATCAACCGCAACGCGAATTGCTACAAAATCGCATCATTCTGGTCACCGGCGCCAGCGACGGTATCGGTCGTGAAGCCGCTCTGACCTACGCCCGCTACGGTGCGAGCGTGGTTCTATTGGGTCGCAATGAAGATAAACTGCGGGCCGTTGCCCAGCAGATCCAACAGGAAGGCGGCATTGCACCACAGTGGTTTACTCTTGATTTGCTCACCTGCACGCCAGAAATCTGTCAGCAGTTGGCGCAGAAAATCAGTATTCACACTCCGCACCTGGACGGCGTGCTGCATAACGCGGGTCTGTTGGGTGACGTCGTACCGATGGACCAGCAAAAGCCGGATGTCTGGCAGGATGTGATGCAGGTAAATGTCAACGGCACATTTTTCCTCACCCAGGCGCTTCTTCCTTTATTACTCAAATCGGATTCCGGTTCGCTGGTCTTCACCTCGTCCAGCGTCGGGCAACAAGGCCGGGCCAACTGGGGCGCGTATGCGGTCTCCAAATTCGCCACCGAAGGCATGATGCAGGTACTGGCTGAAGAGTATCAGAGCCAGCTGCGCGTCAACTGCATAAACCCAGGCGGCACCCGAACCGGGATGCGGGCTAGCGCGTTTCCAACGGAAGATCCGCAGAAGCTTAAAACCCCTGCCGACATCATGCCGTTGTATTTATGGCTGATGGGCGATGACAGCCGTCGCAAAACGGGAACGACTTTCGACGCCCAGCCGGGCCGCAAACCAGGGATTTCACAATGAGTGACGACCGTCATCGCGAACGACAACAACGTCTGAAAGAGAAAGTTGATGCTCGCGTCGCTGACGCCCAGGAAGAGCGCGGTATCCTGTTGGTGCTGACCGGTAACGGCAAAGGCAAAACCACGGCAGCGTTTGGCACGGCGACGCGCGCGGTGGGTCATGGTAAGAAAGTCGGCGTGATTCAGTTCATCAAGGGTGAATGGCCTAACGGCGAGCGAAATTTGCTGGAGCCCCATGGCGTAGAGTTTCAGGTGATGGCGACCGGTTTTACCTGGAACACGCAAGATAAAGCGGGCGATACTGCCGCCTGTTTAGCGGTGTGGGAACATGCGAAGCGTATGATGACCGATACCAGCCTGGATATGGTTATTCTCGACGAGTTGACCTACATGGTGGCTTACGATTATCTGCCGCTGGAAGAGGTGTTAACGGCGCTCCGCCACCGTCCGCATCACCAGACGGTCATCATCACGGGCCGCGGCTGTCATCGGGATATTCTGGAGATAGCGGATACGGTAAGCGAACTGCGCCCGGTGAAGCATGCCTTCGATGCAGGCATTAAAGCGCAGCTCGGTATCGACTATTAAAAAAGGCCCCAGGGGCCTTTTATCTTATGAACCGCTGCCGCTGTTACGGCTGCTGGAGCGACGACCGTTTCCGCCGGTCTTCGCGGGCTTACCGCCCACCTGCGTGTGACGTTTCACCGCTCGGCGGATCTGGTTGGCCTTCACGCGGCGACGATCTTTCTCGACCGCCACTTTGGATTCAGTTTCCGGCTTCAGCTCTACCAGCTCACGCAGGTAGTTGGTCTGCGCCAGATCCAGCTCGGTGTAACCCCCGCGCGGCAGGCCTTTTGGCAATGGAATATCACCGTAACGTACGCGAATCAGACGGCTAACCTGCACGCCTACGGCTTCCCACAGGCGACGTACTTCGCGGTTACGCCCTTCGGTCAGGGTCACGTTGTACCACTGGTTGATCCCTTCGCCACCGGTAAATTTGATGGTTTTGAATGCTGCCGGGCCGTCTTCAAGCTGCACGCCACGTGACAGCTGACGCACTTTATTCTCGTCAACTTCACCGAACACGCGCACGGCGTATTCACGCTCAACTTCGCGGCTCGGGTGCATCAGGCGGTTCGCCAGTTCACCGTCGGTGGTGAACAGCATCAGGCCACAGGTGTTCACGTCCAGACGCCCTACGGCAATCCAGCGTGCGCCACGCAGTTTTGGCAGGCGGTCAAACACCGTCGGACGCCCTTCCGGGTCGCTACGGGTGCACAGCTCGCCTTCCGGCTTGTAGTACGCCAGCACGCGGCAAATCTGTTCCACGGATTCTTTAACGGAAATCAGGTGTCCGTCGATACGAATTTTAAGACCGGGAATAACTTCAACGCGATCGCCCAGCGTGGCAACTTTGCCATCAACGCTGACACGACCGGCCTGAATCATGGTTTCGATTTCACGGCGGGAGCCGTGGCCGGCGCGGGCCAGCACTTTCTGTAATTTCTCGCTCATCGAGCATCCTTTAGGTGTCGCCTTCCCAGGCGTCGACTTGATACTAACAAATCTATATAAATCAATGCGTTAGCATATTTTGATGAAAGCCATTATACGCGATGTTCACCACGTTGTAACCTACTTTGTTGTACACCATGTGCATCATCTTAAATGTAGGTATTGATTACATTTTGAGCAAATGAAAAAGGGGCTTACGCCCCTTTGATATATCACCCGCCTGTGCTGCTCTGACCGCTGCTGACAGCCAACGTTAGCGACTGTGTGAAGCTCGCTTGGCTTGCTTTGGCCTGGAAATCCACATAATCCGCTAATCGTGACGTGTCAGATTGGATCGTCAATGGCACTTCCGGTGCTACAGTGAGGTTAAACGTAGGATTCAGCGTGTAAGCTGGCGCACCACCACCAAGAGACATAGCACTATCACGCAGAGAGTCACCAGACAGGCTGTATTGATTAGCAGCGGTTCCTGCTTGCTGATTACCCAGGCCCAGCCATTCGGCTATCGTTGGCCCCACGGTGCGGGTATTGAAGCCCGTCTTATCCTGCACCCAATCGGCTGCACTGTTCGCTGAGCCGTTAACCGCCTTATCATAGATAGCATCTGGCGCGGTCTTATTAGGATCAGAGTACAGAGAAGGGAATGTTTCTTTCATCCAGCCGTTAAACTTGCTGAGGTCATCAGAGATTTCCTTCGTGAAACCTGTCACTTGCGCTAACAGGTTTCCAAGCCCCGATCCTAATGCTTTTGCTGTCTCGTTCAGAGTGGCGGTGTTCTCCGCTAAATCCTTACCAGCGTTACCAAACCCTTCGAGGAAGCCGGAAGTAAGATTCTGGTTAAAGCCATTGTTGACAGCTTGCAACGTGGTAGACAGGTCGCCGTATGCATACGTTTGGCGGATCTGCTCATCATTCAGTGTCTGACCGGAGGACACGAGAGTTCTTAGCGTCTTGTCGAATTCAGCGCCGCCGTTTTTCAGGATTGGCACCAAGTAGGACATATCGTTACCCAGATCCTCGAACAGGTGGCCTATGGAAGCATCACTCATGCCTCTACGCTGCCCTTCGTTCTGGACTGCCTGAACGAAATTGAGAGGATCGTCCTGATATTGTGCGATCTGGTTTTTATTCCAGCCGAACTGATTCAGGATGTTATCTATAGCACCATTACCACCCTTCCATTTACCAGACTTCTGATCGAACTGGCTATTGGTTACAGACTCGCCCAGGCGCTCGCGCACATCTTTGAAATTGTCGGTTATGGTGTCGTAGTTTGAATCAATACCACGCTGACGGTTTGCCTGTACCAGCGCTTTAACGGCGTTTGGATTTACCTTCACGCTGTCGCTCTTTCTCACCAAGTCGAGATTATCTGTAGCTGTCTCACGGACACGAGCCAATACTCCTGCCCCAGCAGCTAAAGCCGCTGTACCAGCAATAAAGCCTGCGCCACCGCCGATCACGTTCAGCCCCTTTTCTTTGATACCAGCCGCCGCGCCTTTGTAATCCGTGCGTTTGGCGTGTTTCAATGCAGCCGCTTGTTGTTGGGTACTGGCGGTAACTTTAGCTTGTAACGCTGCCTCTCTCCGCATCAGGGCGATTCTCTCGCGTAGCTCATAGTTCATCTTCTGGCTGCTGATCTGACCGTTACGGAAAAGCTCGGTTTGTTCGTGAGCGAATTTAGCAAACTGGTGTTGTGTGGCGGCATCAACGCCGTATTTTCCGGCTATGCCTTTCATCTGTAGAATGGCTGAGCGCCGTTTCAAGGAAGCCGTTTCCTCCCTTTTCGCAATTTTCGCCGCTTCCCTGGCTTGTGCCTTACCCGCCTTTTCTGCCTGACGTTGCTGCTTTAAGTCACTGGTAGATTTAGGCGAAGCCGCTTTAGCATCTGCCACTTTTTCCCTCGCTGATTGTCGGCGTTGCTTCTGAGCCTGGAACCGAATTTTCGGATTCTCCAGCTTCTTAAAATGGCGTTGCAGGTCATCGGCTGCTTTTTTAGCCTCCGCAATACTCTTACGATCAACGGTGAAAGTTACAGTGTTGATGATTTTGGACGTGTTAATCTCAAGCATCACCACCGCCTTTCTGATCCAAGAAGTGATGAATTGCCGCTTCGACGGTTTCACCACGGAAAATACGTGCTCTTACGCCCGTATAAGAAATCTCTAATAGCTCGCAAAGCTGGCTCACCTTGAGCAACCCTTCTGCATCATCGGCTTTCAGTCGGACGTGCAATCCACGACTTGATTTTAAAATCATCTCCATTTAGTTTTTCCTCTTGTTTTATGGAAATAAAAAAGGGATGCCACCAGAGCCACAATTGCGCTGTGGATTAGTTTGCATCCCTCATTAAAACGCCTGATTATTTCCAGCGGCCCAGGCTGCCGCTTTGCTCATTATTCTGAGGCTTTGATGTGAACCGAGAAGCCCAACCCGTTATTCACAGGCAGAGAACTGTTCTCTGAAATCACGTTCACCACGTCGCCACGTTCGCTTTCATAGCTCCAGCTATAGGTTTCTGCTGGGGTAGCGTCCAGAAGTTCAAAGTTGCTCGACGGAGCGCCGTAGATGTTCTGGTAAACGTTCGAGGCAGCCGCAAATTGCGGGATAGCGATAGCATCAGCATCACCCATCTGTGCGATCAGCAGCGGATCTGTCACTTTCACTACATCGCAATTCGTGCCTGGAATGCTGAAAGTGCTCACGCCTGGCAGAAGGTCACGACGCTGATAAACAACGTTGCTTTCATCCAGTGGAGACACGTAGCGGAAAGCCGCTTCCATTGCAGGACTGAAACGCAGGTCGCTATAGAATCCACCTTTAGCGAAAACGATGATTCGTTCCACTTGTGCCGCCATACCTTGAGCCGCTTCGGTAATCTGGCTCACCATGTCATCAATTGCACGTAGGGTGCTGCTGTCTGTAGCAGTGAGATCAAGCGTGGTGTTCATTGGCGCTACGCCGAAAAGGTCGCCAAAGTCGATCAGCACATCATCAGTTTTCGGAGTGTTCACCGTACCGGAGAACAGAGAACGTGCAAGATAGCTCTCACGAGTACGCATAAACGCTACGCTGTGCTTATGGGTGTAATCAGTGAATAAATCGGTGAGGGTTTCTTGGGTGTCCGTGCCAGGCTTGCGCTTGCCCTGGATATCTGCCGGAGTGATCTGGTCTTCACGCAGGAAATACGGAAGCTCGATCAGGTATTCCTTCCCGTTCTGCCGTGCTGTCACGTTATGCTCACTTGAGAAACGCGCGGTAGGCTGATTGAACAGAGATCTGTTGTCTTCAACAAGACGGCTCACCGCCACTTTATGAGAAGAAACGCCCACACCATCGAACAGCCCCAGTGAGGCAAGCAGATAGTTACGTGTTGGGTTCAGATTGAA
This sequence comes from Scandinavium hiltneri, assembly GCF_024764835.1. GTDB lineage: Bacteria > Pseudomonadota > Gammaproteobacteria > Enterobacterales > Enterobacteriaceae > Scandinavium > Scandinavium hiltneri. Next base: position 292,116 of record NZ_JALIGE010000069.1, read on the forward strand.
GAGTGGAGAAAGATCCACGTAGTTTTGACCTAAAATAGCCATGTTATTATTTTCCTTCCTTGATTAACTGGTGAAGAATTCGCGCATCTGGAAGCCTTGAGCAGCCAGAGCAGCTACAGCGGCATCGTGTGCGCCATCAGCAGCGGTGAGGTTGTCCGATTTGATGCAGACAAGAGAGCCACGCGCCGGAGAGCGTAGGACGTTGACGGCTTTATTAGAGCCAGCAGTGACAAATTCACTCACTACCACAAAGGCATCAGCGCCGGAGGCGTAGAGAGCGCCCGTGCTATCAAGCACATCGCCGCATTCAACATCAGCAGGAAGAGAGGCAAAAATCTTGCTTTCCACAGAGGCGAAAGTGTCTGTGGCATAACTGACAATATCAGTTGGTGATAGGCGCTGTGGGAACAGCGTATCAATATCAATAATCATTGTTTGGTTGATTCCTTTTTTACTTTACGTGCAATCAAATCCTGAATAGTTGTTTCTTGTTTTGGTGATTCGTCAGGAAAATATGTATCCATCGCTTTGATCACTTCATCAACCGAACAACCAGCATACTGAGCCACCATCTCAATCATTTGAGGATTGACGGTGAGAACATCATTTTTATATTTGAGTACACGCGATTTGTTATTAAGTAGAAACATCTATTTTTGTTTCCTTCGCGTTGTGTCTGCATACAGCATTTATGTTGTACACAGGGTAAGAAAAGGGCTACCGAAGTAGCCCTGGAGGAATACCTTGTTAGAGAGGCATTGTTTAACGTCATTTTCATTTTGGAGGATTATGATGTTAAAGAATGACTTCTAAAATAATGATGGGCGCAACTGTTACGAATAACAGAGGTAGGATCGCCCGTCATTGCTCCCACTTCAAAACAGAAGCCCTTCTGTCATGGCAAGAAGTGGGAAAGTGGAATCTCGTTATCATCGCTGGAAACAATAATAAGAGAATGCCAGCCTGAACGTAAATAATGCTGACAGCATTTATTCAGTCTGACCGCTTATAATCCCTAACGGAGGTTATAAGGTTTAGAGCACGGAATATGCTCTCTGAAAGAGAATGTGCGCGGTGATTGTTCGTTACCACCCGACACAAGCGGGAACGACCGCGCCACCCTTTGGAACTAAACACAACAAAGGAAAACAACCAGCTTTCAGAGAGGACATTCAAAGGGAGAGAGCGCCGCCTATGGGAAACGGCATTCTCTAAGGTGTATTGACATACGAGGCGAAGTGATTCGAATACTTAACCCTTATCTTAAGTATAACATAAAAGTGACAACAATGCAAGCACTTTATGAGTATTTATTCATTATATTTGAATATTTATCCGGATTGGTTTTGTAACAGGTCGCTCAGTTCGTCCTTACACGCTGCCAGGGACAGCGCCATCTGTGTAACTTCCTCTGCCAGCTCCTGATCCTCACGTAGGCTCTCTGTACCCTCCACAGAGAGAATGATCCCTTCCAGGGCTGCCGCTGACAGATGAAGCATTTTAACAGCGTCAGAGAGCTTCTCAGGCTTGCTCTCAGGGCTTGCTTTGTAAACGGCGTTAACTGCGGCAAGCAGCGGGATGTGATAATCATCGTGAAATTCGCCCAAGGCATCATCAATCTCATTTTTAGTCATTTGTCATTCGTCCCTTATTCATTTTGATAGTGGTTGCCACTGCCAGGAACGGCGCGGCTAATGTGAGAATCTTGTCTTCCAATTCGTCGAGGGCTGCTAATTTTTCTTCATCGGTCAGATAGGCATCATTGGTGATGGTGTCGATCTCAGTGAAATACCATTCACAGCATTTAAAGTTCTGGGCGAAGCGTTTGGTTTGGGTTGTCTGTACGTGCATCAGTCGTGAATTTCCTTTTCGTCATGGAAAATAAAATCAAAATCGGCGGTGTGACCGCTCAGGCCATTAGTTTGTGAATATCCAACATAATCGGCGTAATGCTGGAAACCCAACACCTGCCAATGCTGGAGATTGGATGAATCAACCCGGTATTCACGGCGGCGGCGTGGTTTATAGAAGACGTTATCCGTTGACGACAGAACGTCCTGCAATAGTTCAAACTCTGATCCGGTTGGCACTGCTGCGGGATATTCTCGAACGGTGGTTATTAGCTCGCCTGGGATTGATTCCCGTGCATAATTTTTTAGCGTGGTGGTGAATTTATGTTTTGTTGCTCTTGCTGCTTGTTCTATCCTGACAATATTACTACGTTCCCGTTTTCTCATTGCACCTCGTTAATTGTTCGAGGTGATGAAAGAAACGTTGTGATTAACGTCGAAATCGTAATAACCGCCCCTGCGAGTGATGGCGATCACCTTCGCGTCTTTTAGGAGCGAAAGCCAATAACGGATTCCGCTTTCAGAATATCCCAGGGCGCTTGAAAGTTGTTTCACGCTGGAACGGAATAATCCATTCTCACGGTGGAGGCTGGCAAGGTGGTTATAAATGCGCATCGCTACATCATTGCAGCCAAGATGAAAGTTAGTGCTTTCGTTTATTAAATACAGTTTCATAATTCCTCTTAGTTAAAATGGTATTGGGTCGAAAAGATTATAGAGTTCAGGATGGGTATTCTTGAAGTAATCCTCGATCCCTTCTGGTAGCCGTATCTTTCGATTATTTCGACAAACCCTTTCGGTAAACTGGGTGAAACTTTCCGTTTCCGCTTGGTGGTCAATGTTCCGAATTAATATCTCACAAGCCGCGTTCATTCTATTCATTGGCGCTGTTGGCTTTGGTTTCACGTCATCTTTACAGTTAAACCAATTGGGCACATCATCATCAATGACCGCCTGATCGCGTTCCGTTGTTGGGTAATCCCCCCATTTTTAACGGAGGTGATAAATAGAATCAGGTCATGCGTTGAATATGCTGCATCGGCGTGAAGCCATTTAATGCCATATTTGGTCGTTCGTGATTATAAAACCATTGCCACTGC